>NZ_JBMDKJ010000014.1:0-143330 GCF_057809655.1 Niveispirillum sp. FG148 | reverse complement strand
CGATTGAGACGACGGACCTGATCGAGATCAGCTCGACCAATATCGTCGCCTTCTCCGCCGCGCAGGTCGGCGCCTTCAGCACCACCCAGATGGGTGCGTTGGAGACGACGGACCTGGCGGTTCTGACGACGACGCAGATTGTGGGTCTGACGACGACGCAGGTGGCAGCGTTCACGACGACGCAGATCGGGGTACTGACGACCACCCAGGTGGCTGGTCTGACGACGACCCAGGTGCGTGGCTTTGAGACCGTCGATCTGGCGGAGATTACATCGACCCAGATCGTTGGCTTCACGACGACGCAGCTGAATGCACTAACCACGACCCAGTTCGTGAACTTCAGCACCACGGCTGTGGTGCAGTTGACCACGACGCAGGTTGCGGCCCTGTCGACAACCACGGTTCGTGCCCTGTCGACGACGCAGATCAGCATCCTGACGACGACGCAAATCGTCGCCTTCACCACCACCAACATTCTGGGCCTGAACACCACCCAGATCTCGGTCCTGGACTCGACGCAGATCGGTGGGCTGGAGACGACGGATATCGTCGCGATGACGACGACCCAGACCGCCGGCCTGAGCACGACCCAGATCGGTTACATGACCAGCGATCAGGCAAACTCGCTTCTGCTCTGACCGTAGCAACCACGCTGGCCGGGTTCGTTCGAAAGGACGGACCCGGCCTTTTCTTTTTCCGGAACCAGGCCATACGATTGGACACATTGTGATCTGCGGCGCGACAGGTCACGTTGGCAGTATTGTTCCCATCGGCTTGTTCAGGTTTCCATGCATCATCGCCAAGTCCTTGACATCGCCTTGCGCGGACTGCCATCGAACCGCGCGGCCTATCTATCGCGGGTTGCCGACGCGCTTGGCCGCGATCCCGCGTTGGAAGAGCGTGAGCATCTGGCCTACCCGGTGCTGGCGGCGGCGGCGGCCGGGATCGAGCCGGTCCTTGACCCTGCTGACTGCGCCAGACTGGCTGTGGATTTTCTGGTCCGGCATGCGGAGGGGATCGCCCATACGCTCTATTCAGCGGCCTATCTGCGCGATGGCGTGGCGGCCATGGGGCCGTGGGCGTCGCGTCTGCAGGCCGATCTGGCCGTGGCGATCATGGATCAATTGGCCTCGGGCCGTCTGGTCATGACTGAACCCAAGGTCTGGCGCTTTGGCGCCGACGGCCGGGGTGCCGCCCCGTTCCCTTACGGCGACGGGGATGAGGAAGAGGGCTGACCGCAGCCAGCGTTGGTCAGGAACCAATATCCTGCCTGGTGCGCATCTCTGGCGCCTGCTGCCGCCCATCGGCGGCTTTGCTTATGTTGCGCAGAATGCGCGAGGTCCTGGTCAGGCTGCGGTGAAACAAATGCCCCGCAACCTGACCAGGCCCCCTTCCCGACCGGGATCGAAAATTAGCCGGCCTTGCCGCCCGCCTTGATGAAGGCGCGGACATCGCCGATCAGCTTGTTCAGGCTGGGACGGTACACGTACATCATGTGACCGCCTTCATAATAGGCATAGGTGATGCGGTCGGTCGGCACCCCCGGTCCGTTGAAAGCGTTTTCAACGGCGAAAAAGGGCGTGGCCAGATCGTGATAGCCACAGGCCACGAAGGTGCGCGTGCCCCCATTCTCCCGCATGACTTTGCCGATCCACGGTGCCACCGTCAGGCCCGTCTGCCGCCCGCTGCGATCGACGACCCAGTTCCATTTGGCACCGATGCCGGTCAGGATCTTGTATTCCCGATCCATGTCGACGCCGAGATCGGCGAAATACTGGTTCATCGAGGCCGTGTAAGCGCCTGAGATACCATAAAGCGAGGGATCGTTGTCCGGCGTGTCACCGGCATCGTCGAAATCCTTGCCCTTGTAGCGGGTATCCAGGCGACCGATGGCATAGCCCTGGCTGCGCAGCAATTCCTTCTGGAAGCGCGGCCCGGAGACGCGAAGATTGTTGCGTTCGATGAAGTCCGGGGCAAGGCCGGTGTAAGCGGCCAGCTTGGCCACCAGCGCCTTGCGTTCCGCCGCCGGCAGGCGCGCGCCCTTCAGCAAGGCCGGGGCGTAGGTGGTGAGCGAATAGTCGCGCACTTCATTCAGGAACGCTTCCAACCCCTTGGACTTGTCCTTGATCAGCCCGTAATGCCACGCCGTGGCCGCGTAGGAAGGCAGGTAGGACCAATAGGCGCTGTCGCTGCCGGGATCAAAGCTGAGCGCATCGAGATCAACGGCGCCGGATATGATCAGCAACCCGTTGAAGGACACCCAACTGGCCGGCGTCGACAGATATCTGGCGACGGCGGCCGTGCGCACAGCGCCATAGCTTTCACCACCCATATATTTCGGGCTGTTCCAGCGTTTATTGTCGGTCAGCCACTGACGGATGAACTGTCCGACGGAGGCGGCATCCTCCTCCACGCCCAGGAAGTCCTTTTCCTCGCCCTTGCCGATGGCGCGGCTATAGCCTGTGCCGACCGGATCAATGAAGACCAGGTCGGTCACGTCCAGGATCGTGTCGGGATTGTCGATGATGGGATAGGGCGGGCTGCCGGCATTGCCCCCCTCGCTGGGCACATCGACCCGGCGGGGGCCGAAAACACCGATATGCAGCCAGACGCTGGCGGAGCCGGGGCCGCCATTGAACAGGAACGTGACAGGTCGGGCGGAACTGTCACGGACGTCCGACTTGATATAGGAAGTGGAGAAGATGCTGGCGGTCTCTTCCCCCTTGTCGTTTTTCAGGCGGGTTTCGCCGGCCAGGACACTGTAGTTGATACGATTGCCATTGAAGGTGCCGACCTTTTCCTGGCGGAAATGCTTCGGCGCCGGGATCTTGTCCGATTTGTCGGCCTTCTGGTCGGCCTTCGCTTCCTGGGCCAGAACGGATGGCGCAGGGACGACAATGCCGCCCAGCAGGGCCAGCAGCGACAGGATGCTGAATATGCGGGATATCTTCATGGGTGCTGATACTCCCTATGTTGTCCCATAGAGGTATCGTGCGCCGCTTGGATTCGGAAGGGACAATCGACCCCGGCGTCATCGCCGGACACAATGAAAGATAGGCACGGCGACCGGGGCGGGCCGCCGTGCCTGAAAGTTTCCGCACTTCGCCCTGAACCGAAAAGTGGGCCCGGTGGCGGGTAGGACCGGAGCGACGGCACGGGGCGCGGGGAGGTCCGGCTACGGAGGCCCGTTCCTGTGCGACGTCAACATTCCCGCCGCTGTCGTGGCGGAAAATCCGTGACCTTGGCAACCGGTGCCGGTTGTTCGGGTCGCATTGATAGAAGCAAACCCCGGGCCACCCACCATATTTATGGTTTCCAACAGCTGTCCCCAGGGAAACCGCGGGATTTCAATCACGGTGCTGGCAAGCGTGTCAGCCGGGGTCATTGCGAATTGCAAATATGTTTAGCATCCTGCAAGTCGATATTGCGTTTAGCAATGCCATGGACGATAATTGCTGTCATGCCGAACGACGCCCCCCATATCCTGATCCTGGAACCCGCCCCGTCCTTGGCGTTGGCTTATGTCAACGCCTTGAAGCGCGATGGCTATCGGCTGTCGGTGGTGGAAGGGGCAGCCGCCACGCGTGACCGCCTGGCCGCCGGGGATGTCGACCTGCTGCTGATCAATCTGCAGCTGCCGGATGGCAGCGGGACAGAAAGGCTGCGGGAATGGCACCAGGCGGGGCTGGTGCCGCGTGCCATCGCCCTGACAGCGCAGGGATCGGTACAGGTGGCTGTGGATGCCATGCGTGCAGGCGCCGCGGATGTGCTGCTTCTGCCCGTCGGGACGGAGCGGCTGCGCAGTGCTGTTGCCACCGCCCTGGAACAGACGGCCGAAGCAGCACCTGCCCCGGCATCGGCCACACCGGGCGGGCGGGCGGGACGCAAGGGGGGCAAAGGGACTGCGGTCGCCAGCGCCATGGACGACCCCAACGCCTTTTTCGGCTTCATCGGCGCGTCGCCTCAGATGAAGTCCGTCTATCGTCTGATCGATGCAGCGGCGCCGTCCAAGGCCACCGTTTTCATCACAGGGGAAAGCGGTACCGGTAAGGAGGTCTGTGCCGAGGCCATCCATCGCCGCAGCCCGCGTTCGGCCGGTCCCTTCATCGCCATCAACTGCGCGGCGATCCCGAAGGACCTGATGGAGTCGGAAATTTTCGGCCATGTGAAGGGAGCCTTCACTGGGGCGGCCACCGAGCATTCGGGTGCAGCGCTGCAGGCCGATGGCGGCACCCTGTTCCTGGACGAGATCGGGGAGATGGACCTGTCTTTGCAGGCCAAGCTGCTGCGCTTTTTGCAGACGGGCATGGTCAAGAAGGTGGGCAGCGAGAAGCTGGAGCCGGTGGATGTGCGCATCGTCTGTGCCACCAACCGTGACCCCTATGCCGAGGTGCAGGCCGGCCGCTTCCGCGAGGACTTGTTCTATCGCCTGCAGGTCATTTCCATCGAACTGCCGCCGTTGCGGGAGCGTGGTGAGGATATCCTGCTGATCGCGCGGCACTTCCTGGCCAAATATGGACAGGAGGAGCGCAAGGAATTCAAAGGCTTCAGCGCCGACGCGGAAGAGATTCTGCGCAATTACGGCTGGCCCGGCAATGTGCGCCAGTTGTTGAACGTGGTGCGCAATGTGGTGGTGCTGAATGATGGGGACGAGATCCGGCCCTTCATGTTCCCACCGCCGCTGAACAAGCCGACCATGATCGTACCGCCGATGCTGCAGGATCCGCGATGGGCAGCGATGGCGGGGCCCTTGGCCAGCCAGATCGGACAGGCATTTCCCGCGCTGGCCAGGCCGCCGGCGGGGGCGTTCGCGGGCCTGGGCATTCCAGGCGTTCCCATTCCAGGCATTGGGGCCTCCCCACCGCCATCGGCCGCTGCACCGTCAGCCCCGGCATCAGGCGCTGATCAGGGTTGGGATGGTGGGGAGGCAAAAATTCGTCCCCTCTGGATGGTGGAGGAGGAGACGATCGAGGAAGCGATCCGGCTGTGCCACGGCAATATCACCCGTGCGGCCGCACTGCTGGAAATCAATCCCTGCACCATCTATCGTCGTCGGCAAAAGAAGCGTGCGGGCTGAAGCGCCCGGGGAAAGAAAGAACAGCCATGATTACCGAGATCCGGCACATCATCTTCTCGAACGATGAACTGAAGCTGGTATTCCAGTCTGTGCCGCTGGAGGGATTCGATCCTTCGCGCCGGATCACACGTATCCAGGTGGTGGAAGGGCCGCCGCCCTCCATCCGCATCCAGAGCGAGGCACCGGGCGCTCCGGCCCAGCGCAGCGAGGTGGAGGTTGAAAGCTATCAACTGGCCCGCCTGATCGTCGCCTATTGCCGGGACAAGAAGATCCCGCTGCCCAAGGATGCGCTGAAGACCATCCACGCGCAGGGCGACGCGCTGTGCTTTTCGATCATGAGCACACTTGGCTGACCCTATCCGCAGGGTGTGGTGACCCGGGTTGGATTCATGGCAGTGATGGCCTATAGTGTGATCATCACTTTTGCCGGGTTGCCGCATCATGCAGATCAATTCCTCCGCCGCCTATGCCTCGGCCATCAGCCTGTCGCAGGGGCGCAGCCAGTTGCAGACGGAGCAGATCAAGCAATCGTCGCAGCAGGACACGCAGGTCACCTCGCTGCTGGCCGGTGGCACCGGCTCGACCAAAGCGGCGCCGACCGGTGGCCGTGGCCAGATTGTGGACATCACGGCCTGATCCCTGGTTTCGACCGAATTATGTGAGAAGCCCCGGCGCACCACCGGGGCTTCTTGTTTGACGGTCAGGAACCGGGGGACGGGTTCAGGCTGCGCAGGCGGGAGACCAGTTCGCCCGTGACCGCTTCGGCCTCTGTCGCATCGCGAATGACGCGCGGGGTGATGAAGACGATCAGTTCGGTACGTTCCACCTTGTTGCTGCGTTCGGAGAAGAGCGCGCCCAGACCGGGGATGGATGAGAGCACCGGCACCCCGTTGCGCCCTTCCGTCTGCCGGTCGGAGATCAGGCCGCCCAGCGCCACGGTCTGGGCGGAGCGTACGGCCACATTGGATTGCAGCACGCGCTGCGAGATGGTGGGGGTCAGGGTGCCGGAATTGCGGGTGCCCGATACATTGGACACTTCCTGGCGCACCTCCATCGTCACCATCCCGCCCTGGCCGATGCGGGGAATAACGCGCAGGATGACGCCCGTATCCTGGAAATCCACATTATTGACCAGAGCGGCATTGGCGCTGCTGAGGTCGGTGGCCTGTTTGGTGATGACGGGCACGCGGTCGCCCACCTTCAGCAGCGCTTCCTGATTATCCAGCACCACCACCTGGGGGGAAGAGACGACGCGCACATCCGTCACCTCTGACAGGGCGGACAGCACGGCACGGGGATCGCCTCCGCCCGAAGCGAAGACCAGATTGAAGCCCGGCACCTGGGAGATGGGCGATGGGCTCTTTTCATTCAGGGTGAAACCGCCGAAGCGCTGCCCGTCGCCGCTGCGGAAGAAACTCTGCACGCCATAGCGCAGGGCGTCGTTCAAGGTCACTTCCGCGATGGTGGCTTCGATCAGCACCTGCAAGGGCGCGACGTCCAGGCGACGGATGGCGGCTTCCACCATCCGGTCTTCCTCTGGATTGGCATAGACGATGATGGCGTTGCCGCGCGGATCGGCCATGGTACGCAGGGCGTCGGTCGGCCTGGCCTCCCCGGCCCCCGCGACAGGCGCAGCGCCGCCGCCGCTGGCCACCAGTTGCGCTGTCTGGTCCAGGGCCTGACCATTGGCGCCGGGTTCCTGCGTGGCCAGCTTGCCCTCCGTCTGGCCGGGCGGGGTGATGGCGCTGTCGCTGCGCGTCTCGCTGCCCAGCATGCGGCCCAGGATGCGGGCCACATCGCTGGCCTTGGCATGCTGCAGGGGGTGGACATGGATGGTGCGGGCATTGGCCTGTCCGATATCCAGGCGCGCGATCCAGCCCCGCACTTCCTCCAGCCGACGGGCATCGGCGGCGACGACCAGCACGCCATTGACCCTGTCCACGGGCAGCAATTGCAGGCCCGACCCCATGCCGCCACTGGGTCCGTCGAAAATGGCCTGCAATTCGCGGATGACGGGACCGGGCGCGCCTTGGGTCAGGGGGAAGATGCCGACGGAGCGCCCCTGCATCCAGTCGACATCGAAGGAACGCGCGGCGGCCACCATGGCCGCCCGTTCCGCCCCCGTGCCGGCCACGACCAGCAGATTATAGCCGGCCTCGGCCACGATGCTGGCGCCCGACTGGTAGAGCGGTTCCAGCAGCTTCTGCATGGACGGAGCCGACACGAAGCGCAGCGGCAGGACGGAGATGCCGAAGCCCGGTGTGCCGGCCGCCGCTTCGGCATTCATGGCCAGCCGCGCCTCGGCCAGCGGCACGATGGCATAGCCGGACGCGGTGCGCGTCAGGGCGGCGCCGTTGGCGCGCAGCACGCTTTCCAGCAGGCCCAGCACGTCGCGCGCCGAAAGCCGGCGCCCGCCATGCACGGTGACGGTGCCGCGCACCAGCGGATGGACGGAATAGGCCTGGCCCAGCATGTCGCCCAGCAGCGTCTTGACTACCGTGGGCAGGTCCGCCTCTTCGAAGGCCACGTCGAATTCGGGATTGTCGGACAGCGGGGCGGCCGGCGAGGTGGTCGTCACCGCCAAGCCGGACCTGCCGCTGCCGGGCACCAGGATCGGCTCGGTCATGGGGGCCGGGGGCGGTCCGCTCGTCTCCGCCGGCCCCGGGGTGGCGCGCATCGACAGGCCCAGCCGGTCAAGCGTGGGGCGCAGGCTGCCATCAGCTGGCGGGCGCTGTTGACAGCCGGCCAGGGCCAGCACGGCCAGCAGACCGGTGGCCAGGGACAGGCGGGGGATGCGGGGGGGCATGGTCTGGTTCCTGCGGGCGCGGTCAGCGGCTGGTGATGTCCTGATCCTCGTCCGCCCCACCCTCCCGCCCATCGCGGCCCAGGCTGATGATGCGGAACGCGGCGCCGTCGGCAGGACTGCGATAAAGGTAGTCATGCGCCCACGGGTCCTTGGGCACCTGTCCGTCGCGCAGATAGGGGCCGTTCCACCCGACCACGCCCGGATTGGCGACCAGCGCCTTCAACCCCTGCTGTTCGGTCGGATAGAGGCCGACATCCAGGAAGTACAGCTCCAGCGCCGATTTGAGCCCTTCCATCTGAATGTTGGCGGCCTTGGTTTTGGAACTGCCCAGATAGCCCAGCACCTTGGGCCCGACAAAGGCCGCCAGCAGCCCGATCAGGACCAGAACCACCAATAGTTCGACAAGGGTGAAGCCTTCTTCGCCCTTCTTTGCGGTGATTGTAATCATTTCATAAGTTTCCGCGGCGCGTGAATCGGCGTATTTGTCGATTCTATATTAAATGACTCACTAAAAATTCTGACTATATGTCTTTAATATGTCGAGCACATTTGTGTTTCTGCCAAGTTTCTGTTGTGGAGTCTATAGATCGTCCCCGCTACCCTGTTCCAGGACTTCAGACATGGAAAGGATGGGCAGGTGGGCACCGGCACGGGCGACAGTGCGGATCTGGGCAAGGGGGCTGCCGGGCCCCTGCCCGTCGTCCTGCCCGTGGATTGGGCCGCAGCCCCGGACCTGTCGGACCAGTTGGCCCCCGCCTTCCTGCGTCAGCGCGGATTGTTTCCGCTGCATGTCCAGGGTGGGCGGTTGCGGGTCGCCATGGTCGACCCCACGGACAGCGATGCCATCGACCTGATCGGTTTTGCCACGGGTCAGCCGGTGGAGCCCGTGCCGGCCGGGGCGGCAGAGATCGCGGCGGCCCTGGATCAGCGTTATGGCGGCGCCCCCAGCGTCATGGACCGCATCGTCGGCGCCCTGTCCGACGGGGACGAGGGCGGGGACGAGGTCGACCGGCTGAAGGATCTGGCCAGCGAGGCCCCGGTGGTCCGACTGGTCAACCATCTGATCGAGGAGGCGGTGCGCCACCGCGCGTCGGACATCCATCTGGAGCCGTTTCCCGGCCGGCTGGATCTGCGGCTGCGCATCGACGGCATGCTGCACGACATGCCGCCGCCACCGGCGCAGCTGGCCCGCGCCGTCATTTCCCGCATCAAGATCCTGGCCCAGATGAACATTGCCGAACGCCGCCTGCCCCAGGATGGGCGCGTCAATATGGAGATCGACGGACGGCGTCACGATCTGCGCGTGGCCACCATGCCGACGGTCCATGGCGAAAGCGTGGTCATCCGCCTGCTGGACCCCGGGGCCGCCGTGCGCGGGCTGGATGCGCTTGGCCTGCTGCCCGATGATCGCGACCGGCTGCGCCAGATGGTCGACCTGCCGCACGGTCTGATCCTGGTCACCGGGCCCACAGGCAGCGGCAAGACCACGACGCTGTACGCGGCCCTGGGCCTGATCGATGCTGGGGCCCGCAAGGTGATGACGGCTGAAGACCCGGTCGAATACCAGATCCCGTGCGTCAATCAGGTGCAGGTGAAGCCGCAGATCGGCCTGACCTTCGCCCATGTGCTGCGGGGTTTTATGCGCCAGGACCCGGATGTGCTGCTGGTCGGCGAGACGCGCGACCGGGAGACGGCGGAGGTGGTGGTGCATGCCGCCCTGACCGGGCATCTGGTGCTGAGCACGCTGCACACCAATGATGCGGCCGGGGCCGTGGTCCGGCTGGTCGACCTGGGCGTCGAACGGTTCCTGCTGGCCTCCACCCTGCGGGCCGTGGTGGGGCAGCGGCTGGTGCGGGTGCTGTGCCCGCACTGCAAGCAGGCCGTGCCCGCCGACCCGCTGCAACATCAGATCCTGATGGATGCGGGGCTGGCTGGCCACGAAACGCCGGTCCTGTGTGCGCCGGCGGGGTGTGAGCGCTGTGGCGGCACGGGCTATACGGGGCGTGTCGCCATTGTGGAACTGCTGGTGCTGGATGATGCCATGCGCCTGCTGATCACCACGGGCGCCGATGCCGCCGCCATCCAGGCGGCCGCCCGCCAGCGCGGCGCGCGCACCATGGCCCAGGATGGGCTGCGCAAGGTGCTGGCCGGGGTGACGACGCTGGCGGAAGTCAACCGCGTCACCGATCTGGTGGTTTAGGGCCCGGGGGACGCGATGGCGAAATTCAGCTATGCCGCCGTCCAGCGTGACGGCAGTCCCGTCAGCGGCCTGCTGGACGCCGACGACGAAGCGGCGGCCCTGGCCCAGGTGCGATCGGCAGGACAGCTGCCCTTGAAGGTCACGCGGGTGAGGCCCGGCCACGGTCGGTTCCTGCAGCGCAGTGTGCGGCGGTCGGATACGGACGTCATCCTGTTCACGCGCGAATTGCTGCTGCTGATGAAGGCGGGGCAGCCGCTGGAACGCGCCTTGACCCTGCTGGCCGGCGGTCTGGCGCCGCGCGGATTGCGGGGTGCCCTGGACGAGGTGCTGGGACAGGTGCGCGCCGGTATCGGGTTGGCCGATGCGCTGGACAAGGTGGGTGGCTTTCCCCGTCTGTTCATCGCCATCGTGCGGTCGGGTGAAGGCGGCGGGGTGCTGGATCTGGCGCTGGGGCTGTCGGCCGACCTGATGGAACGGTCGCGCAAGCTGCGCGACGGGCTGACCTCTGCCCTGGCCTATCCCACCATTCTGGCCTTCATCACGGTGGCCAGCGTGGGGATGATGCTTCTGCACGTCGTGCCCATGTTCGAGCCGATATTCGCGCGGTCGCTGGATCAGCTGCCTCTGCCGACCCGTGTGGTGCTGGCGGCATCCGCTTTTGCCCGGACGGAGGGTGAAGGAGTGGCGCTGGCCCTGTCGGTACTGCTGCTCTGTTGCCTGTGGCTGGGGCGGCAGCGGTTCGCGCGGGTCTGGTGGCATGGGGTGGTGCTGCGCCTGCCCGTGGCCGGGCCGCTGGTCGCCATGGCGGCTACGGCGCAGTTTGCCCGTACCCTGTCGGTGCTGCTGCATGCCGGCATGACCCTGAACCTGGCCCTGCCGCTGGCCGGGCGCACCCTGACCAACAGCCGCATGCAGGAGGCGGCGACATCCATGCATGCCAGTGTGCGCGACGGGCGCCCCCTGACGGCGGGCCTGCCCCCTGGCCACCCCATCCCCGATCTGGCCGTGCAACTGATCCGGGTGGGGGAGGAAAGCGGGCGGCTGGACGAGGTGCTGCGCCATATCGCGGAGATGTTTGAAACCAAGGTCGAAACCGGGCTGAAGCGTCTGCTGACCATTCTGGAGCCCGCCTGCATCGTCACCATGGCCGCCATCATCGGCGGTGTGGTCGTGTCCATCCTGCTGGCCCTGGTGTCGATCAATGCGCTGGCGACGTGATTATGTTTGTTCCCTCAGGCGCCGGGCGCCGCCATCCGGCGGCTTGGCTTGCGCGCCCATGGGGGCGCGGGCCGGCGGTCGCCGGCCTGCAAAGGTCATTGATATGACCTTTGCCTGTTCCCTCCAGCGGCGGCCTTTTGGGGTGGTGAAGCGTCAGCGCCGGTGCGAGGCGGGCTTCACGCTGCTGGAACTGCTGGTGGTGATGGTGCTGGCGGGGCTGTTGCTGGCGGTGGCGCTGCCCAATCTGGGGACGGCCACACAGCCAGCGGCCCTGCGCGCCGATGCGGCAGCCTTGACCGCCGCGTTGCGGCTGGCCCGCGAACGCGCGGTGCTGGATGGGCGGGAGGTGCGTGTGACCCTGGATGTCCGGGAACAGCAATGGCGCGTGCTGATGGCGGCGGGTACTGCGCCGGTGCCAGGTGGTGCCCTGTCCGGCAAGGCGCGTCTGTTGGTGCGGGGAGATGCGGCCGACATGGAGGGCGATCGGGCCGCCGTGCGCTTCCGCCCCGATGGCGGCAGCACGGGGCTGGAGGTCACGCTGACCGCCGGGCCATACCGCCATGTCGTGCGCGCAGACTGGCTGACGGGACGGGTCACGCAGGAGCAGGCGCCATGAAGGGGCAGCGCGGCTTCACCCTGGTGGAGGTGCTGGCGGCCCTGCTGATCCTGGGGCTGGTGCTGGGCCTGTGTTACCGCCTGCTGGGCCAGGGTGCGGGGATGGTGCGGGCCACCGGCACGCGCGCTGACGCCCTGGCGCTCGCGGAAGGACAGCTGGCGGCGCTGATGGCGCAGAACCGCATCGCCCCCGGCCAGTTCAACGGTGCGGCCGGTGACCTGTCCTGGGACGTCACCATCCGCCCGCGCAGCGATGGCCCTTTCCGACAGGCTGCCGCCGCCGGCCTGTCGGCCCTGTCCATCGAGATCATGGTGCGGGACGGGCGCGGGGCGCCCGTACGGCTGACATCCACCCGGCTGGTGCGGGGGACGTCATGAACCGGGGACAGGCGGGGTTTACCCTGGTTGAACTGCTGGTGGCCTTTGTGCTGCTGGGCCTGCTGCTGACGGTGGCGGGCGGGGGCTTGCGTGATCTCAGCCGGGGTTATCGGGGGGGAATGGAGCGCACCTGGCGTCAGCAGGATTTCAGTCTGGCGGGCGATATCCTGCGCCGACAGGCCATGCTGGCCCTGGCGCCCGCGTCCGGCCCCCGTCCCACATTGCCGGCCTTCAGCTTTGGTCGCGACCGGCTGCAGTTCAGCATCCTGGACCCGGTGGCACCCGGCCGCGGCGGGCTGACCCAGGTCGGCTTCAGCGTGGAGCGGCCGTCGGAAGGGATGGTGCGCCTGATCTACTGGCAGGGTCGTGATGGCGGCCCGATCGAGCGGCGGTTGCTGGTGGAAGGAGCGCACGATATCACCTTCGCCTATCGCGCCGCCGATGCCGGGCCGGATGAGTGGCAGGAGACATGGAACCCCGGCAGGGGCCGGCCCGCCCTGGTCCGGATGAGCATCGGGGGCGCCGGCAGGCCGCTGGCGGCCCAGGTTGTACGGTTTCCGGCCGATGCCGACCTGTCCTGCCTGTTCGCAGGAAACATTCAGCGGCCTGGACGGGGGCCGGGTTGCCGTTATCGCCCCCCGGCCAATGGTGATGATGGCATCGACCGCGACAGCGAGGCGGCGGAGGGGCCGGCATGAGCCAAGGAGTTTCCCCGGGAAAGACCGGTGAGCGGGGCGCCGCCCTGGTCATGGTGCTGTGGCTGACGCTGATCGTCAGCCTGCTGGCCGGTGCCTTCGCCCTGACGGTGACGACGGAAGCGGGACGCCAGTCGGCGCGCGTCCGCAGCGCCCAGGCGCGGGCGACGCTGGAGACCGCGCTGGCCGCTGTGCTGGTCATGGAAATGGACCCCCGCCCCGGCCGACGGCCGCCCAACGGCGGCTGGCAGGAAATGACCCTTTCCGACCCGGCGGCGCGGGTCTTCTGGTCGGTGCAGGATCAGGCGGGATTGATCGATCTGAACCGCACACCGGTGGAAAGGCTGCGGGCGCTGTTGCCGGCGCTGGCCGATCGCATGGCCTTTCCCGTCCTGTCGGAGATTGAGACGCGCCGCGCCACGGGGCGGCCCTTCCTGTCGGTTCAGGAACTGGCCGCCATTCCAGGCATGCCGGAAGCCACCCAGAGCCGGCTGCTTTCCGCGTTGACCGTCCACCAATCGGCCAATTCCGGAAAGGTGGCCATCCTGGCCGCCCCATCCATCCTGCTGGACATCTGGCCGGACCTGACCCCCACCGACCGGGCAGCACTGCGCAACCTGACAGATGGCGGGCGGGGGCCGGGGGAACCAAAGGGAGAACCAAGGGGTGAATTGGTGCGCCGGTTGAACCGGGCGGGGCTGCGCGTCAATGCCCGCCCTTCCCCGTTCCGGGCCGTCCGGCTGCGGGTGGCGCTGGATAATGGCGCCAATGCAGCTGCGGAGGTGCTGGTCTGGCTGAATGCCGACGATGCCGCCCCGTTCCGGATTCTGGAATGGCGCCCATTGCCGGAGGAGATGCCATGATGGGTGCCGGATTGCCGCCATGGCGGAGCTTGCCCGGCTGGTGGCTGCGGGAAGCCCGACGCCGCATTGAGAAGACGTCCGATCCTGTTGCTGCCCTGTTGGTCGATCTGTCCGGCATCCCCCGCTATTGGCGCCGGGGCCGCGACGGGCGGCTGACCGAGATGAAGCTGGTGCCGCGGGGGCGGCCGGCACGCCTGCTGCTGCCAGCGTCGCTGGTGCGGCGGGTCACGCTGTCCATGCCGGCCGCCGCTGCGGACCATCTGCATGGGCTGGCGGGGCTGGAACTGGAAAACCATCTACCGATGGCGGCCGATCAGTGTTTCCACACCGCCCGCATTCTGGACAGCGATCCCGTGGCGGGCACCATCCGGGTGGTGGTTACAGCCAGCCCGCGTCGCCGGGTGCAGGGCCTGCTGGACAGCATGCGCGACCTGGGCCTGGTGCCCGTGGGACTGGAAGTGACCGACGACGGCACGCTGATCCCGCTGGACCCCGGTGGGGGGCAGGCCAGGCGATTGCGCCGCCTGGGCCTGACCGCAGCGCTGCTGGCGACCGGGCTGGTCTGTCTGCCCTTCGCGGCGGTAACGGCGCGTCTGCAATGGCTGGAACAGCAGTTGGCAGAAGGGGTGGGCAAGGCGGCAGCGGCACGCGATCTGGCGGCCCGACTGGCGCCCGCCCGTCAGGCGGCGTCGCTGGTGGCGGAGATGCCGCCGCCCCTGCCCGTGCTGAACGCGCTGGCCGAACGGTTGCCCGATTATGCCTGGGTGACGGCCATTGATCTGGCGGGCCGGCATATCAGCGTCACCGGCCACACGCGGGAAGGCAAACCCCTGCCCGAGGGATTGCATCATATACCGGGCCTGACCGCGATCGAAATTCATCAGGGGGAAAGCGGCTTCACCCTGACCGCGACCCTGGAGGTGCGCCATGCGGATTGACCCCCCTGCCCTGTCGCCGCCGCAGCTGTTCTGGATGGTGGGGACACTTCTGGGGCTGCTGCTGATGGGGGCCGTTGCGGCACCGGGCTGGCTGTTATGGCGCGACATGGCGGACGACCTGGCGCGCGTGGAAACGCGGCTGGCGGCACAGGCGGACCTTGTCCAGCGTACCGAACGGTTGCGGGGAGAGGCGGTGTCGTTGCAACCCTGGTCAGGACGTGGCCCCAATCCCCTGCCCGGCAAGAATGCCGCGGAAGCCCGGGAGGCCATGGCCGCGCAGATCCTGCGTCTGGCCGCGGATGCCGGCCTGCCACCGCCTGGACTGACCGTACCGGAGGACACGGGCGGCAGCCGGGTGGTGGCAATGCGCGTTCTGCTGCAGGCGGGGCCCCGTCCGCTGCGCGACTTCCTGGCCGCACTGGAGACGGAGAGACCGATGCTGCCCGTGCAGGAGCTGCATCTGCGGCCTGATACGCAGGATGGCGGCCGGTTGAATGTCGAACTGGCTGTGGCTGGTATCATGGTGGAGGCGGCGCCATGAAAAGCCGCCTGCTGCTGTCCGTCTGCCTGTGTCTGGCGTCCTTGCCGGCGTCGGGGGCCGAGGATGCCTTCGTAACCCGGCCCCTGTTCAGCCCCGATCGCCGGCCAGCGCCCGACCAGCCGGCGCTTCCGTCCCGTTCCGGACGGGAACTGCCGCCCGGCGGCTGGCGCCTGAGCGGACTGGTCATGGGCGCCAACGGCCAGACGGTCATCCTGCTGACCGGCAGTGAAGGTGGACCGATCCTGCGCGCGCGCCCTGGTGACAGCGTCAATGGCTGGTTGATTCTGGATGTCCAAGGCCACGCCATCCGTCTGTCCCGACGCGGCGAAATGCATTCGACCGGGTTGCGCCAGGCGTTGCCGGAATAGCACCCATGCGCCTCAAGGGCTCCTGCGCACATCGGGTTGAAACAATCCGGCATCGCCCTGCCCCAACGCCGCATCCGTGCGCCAGCAACCAGAAACACCGCAGCAACAAAGAGAATGACACAGCTTTTCTGAATATTTCTGGAATGTTTGCGTCCGCGCAAGTACCGGGCGGGAGGATTACAAAGGTCAAAAAAGTAAATACCCGACCTTTTCCTGACATCACGGAGTCATCCCATGGCCTTTCATCGTCACGCCCTGGCCGCCGTTACAGCCGGTTTCCTGGCCGGCACGCTGTTGACGGGCGCCGCTTCCGCCCAGACCGCCGTCAAGCAAGTCTCCTTCACCTCCATGGATGGAACGACCACGCTGCGCGGCTTCTTCTACAAGCCGACCACAGGCGCCGGCCCGTTCCCGGCCATCGTTCTGCTGCATGGCTGCGGTGGCGCCTATTCCAAGAAGTCGGGCGGCGTGACGCTGGATGCCGCGACGATTGAGGCAGCCCCGTCGAAATATATCAACAGCCAGTACAAGGACTGGGCCGCCTGGGCCGCGGGCCAGGGCTATGCCCTGCTGCTGGTTGACAGCTTTGGTCCGCGGGGCCAGACGCTGGGCGTGTGCGACGTGGACCAGGAAGACCGGCCGAGCGACATCAGCGACGTCTACCGCCGTCCGCTGGACGCCTATGCCGGGCTGAAGTTCCTGAAGGATAATGCCGCCAGCAGCGCCTACAACATCAAGGCGGATCGCGTGGCCCTGGTCGGCTTCTCGCACGGCGGCAGCACGACCCTGTCCACCGTCGCCGATACCGGCCCGTCGGTCTGGCACAACAATGTCCTGCCCAGCAATCCGGGTCTGGTCGGCGGCTTCCGCGTGGCGGTCGCCTATTATCCAGGCTGCGGGCTGCAGAACGCCTACAAGAACACCTATCATTCCGGCACGCCGCTGCAGGTCTTTACCGGCCAGAAGGACACGACGACGCCGGCGGTGAAGTGCGAGGCGCTGAAGGTCACGGCGGAATCCGTGGCGGCCGCGCAGAGCAAGCCGGTCAATTTCAGCTATCGCACCTGGGCCAACGCCACCCACAGCTTCGATCAGGCCACCAGCAGCGACTGGACCAGCCAGGAAACGACGGACAACAATGCGGCCCGCGCGGATGCCCGCGCGGATGTGCAGGCACTGTTCACGGCCAAGCTGAAGAACTGATCTACAATGGGGCGGTGCCGCCGGCGTTCCAGCGGCGGCACACCTTGGGGGCCGGCAATCGTGATGGGTGCCGGCCCCCTTCTTTTGTTCAGGACTTGCGCAGCAGGAACATATAGCCCTTGCCGCGCACAGTGCGGATAAACTGCGGGTTGTCGGGCTTCACTTCCAACTTCTTGCGCAGTCGCGTGATCCGCACATCAATCGAACGGTCGAACGGCTCCGGTGCCCGATCATGCGCCAGTTTCAGCAGTTCATCCCGTGTGAAGATCTGGTTGGGGTGACTGGCCATGGTCAGCAGAAGATCGAATTCCATCGCCGTCAGATCGGCGATGTGCCGGTCGATCAGGTTCATCACCACCCGTTCCCGTGTCTTCAGCAGCCAGTTGCCGAAGGCGATATCGCCTTCGGTCACTTGTTCTGGAACGGGCGTCCGGACACGGGCACGGCGCAGCACCACGCGGATGCGTGACAGCAGTTCGTCTGCATCGAAAGGCTTGCACACATAATCATCGGCCCCCAGGTCCAGGCCCGCGATGCGGTCGCCCCGCCCCGTGGCGCCGGTCAGCATGATGACCGGCGGCCCCTCGCTGTCCATGGCGCGCAGCCAGCGCATGATCGTGAAGCCGTCCACCCCCGGCAGGCCCACATCCAGCAGGATCAGGGCCGGCCGGCCGCGTTCCATCAGGGCCTGCAGTTCCGGCCAGTTGCCGGCGGCCAGACCTTGCATACCGTTGCCGGCCAGCATGGCCAGCAACAGGTCGCACACCATCGGGTCGTCATCGACCACGGCGATCCAGGGGGCTGTCGGGCTCATGAATGCTCCTGCATGTCCTATCGTTACCGTCAGTTTTCTGAGCGTGGTTACTAAGGGCGATGGGCATCGGCACGCAGTTATAAAGGTGTGAACAGGAAACCGTTGCGACTTTACAATTTCTTCACAGGTTTTCGCCGGTTCACTGTCAATTGTGGGCAAGTCCCCGTGCTACACAGCCGCCGCTACAACCAGATGTTTTGCAGCGAATGTCCGGAACCGGGTGTTTTTCACCTTCCGGAAACATGGGGACGGGGAGAGGGTGTGGTGAGCCTGCGGCTGGAAACGTTGGGATCGTTGAATTTTCTGACCGGTCGCGCGGACCCGGACCTGGCCTCGTCCCTGCGGCAATGGGCTGTCGCCACCGGCGCCATCTCGGCGATTGCCCTGGTTCTGGGCCTGGGCGGCCATCTGCTGGGGCTGGAACAGTCCGAACGGCTGCTGATCGCCCCATTCGGTGCCGCCGCCCTTCTGTTGGGATTTGGTGGCGGTCAGGGACATCCCAGCCCGGCCGCCGTCATGCTGGGACTGGTCCTGTCGGCGGCTGTCGGCGTGACCCTGCACGCAGCCCTTCCGGCCCATTCCGGATTGGCCGCCTGCCTGGGATTTGCCCTGGCCACATTGTTGATGCAGGCCAGCCGCAGCCTTTACCCGCCCGGCGGTGCCGTCGCCATCCTGGCGGCGGGCGGCGTGGATTACGGGTTCAGCGCGGCACTTTTCCCGCTGTTTCCCGTGGCGGTGGGCGCACTGGTCCTGCTGGCAGTGGGGTATTTGGCGAGGCGTGACCAGACCGGCGCTGTGTCGGTGCCCCCGCCGCCCGACGCCGCGCAGTTGCGCCTGCTGGGGTTGTTCAACAAAGTGGCCGTCGCCGCGAATGAGGCCGACAGTGTCGATGCGGCGGTCACCGCCTGTCTGGAGGCGGTGTGCCAGCATACAGAATGGCCCATCGCCCACGCCTACCATCCTGATGTCGACGGCACCCTGATCTCCACCCGCCAATGGTACATCGCCCCGCATCTGGCCGGCGGCCCTATCGCCGATTTCATGCGCATGTCCGAGGAAACGCGGTTCAAGCCGGGCATGGGCATGGTCGGCCGCGTGGCGGCCGATGGCGAACCGGTGGTCCTGCCCGATGTCGGCAAGGCCAAGGGTTTCCTGCGTTCCCAGGCGGCGCAGCGGAACGGGGTGCGCGGCTGCTTCGCCTTTCCCGTGGCCAGCGGGCGGCGCGTGGTCATGGTGCTGGAATTCTTCAGCCAGGAACAGGCCGTGCTGGATGATACGACCCTGCGGCTGATGTCCTATGTCGGTGGACAGATTGCCCGGGTGGTTGAACGGATGGAAAGCAACCAGCGGCTGGGCGCTCTGGCCCGGGCGCTGGAGATGGAGGTGAAGGGGGTTGCCGGCACGGTCTGCGCCGCCGCCGGTGCCGTGGCCGATGCTGCGGGCAATCTGGCCGGCGCCGCTGAACAGGCCGGGTCGCGCAGCGATCAGGCCAAGCGCGGGGCGGATCAGATCACGCGCACCGTGGCCCATGTCGCCGATGCAGCCGCCGCCTTTGAGCGGTCATCACGGGACATTGCGGATTGGGTGGGCCGCACGGACGATATCGCCTCCTCCGCCAACCAGTCGGCGGACGCCACGGCCAAGGCGGTGACGGAACTGGAGGGGGCCATCGATCATGTCGACCGGGTGATCGACGCCATTTCCACCATCGCGCGTTCCATCAACATGCTGGCGCTGAATGCCACGATCGAGGCCAAGCGCGCCGGTGCTGCCGGCCGGGGGTTCGAAGTCGTGGCCAGCGAGGTGAGGGCGCTGGCGGGTCAGACGGCAACGGCGACGGAGGAGGTGCGGCGGATCGTTCAGCAGATCAAGGGGGTGGGGCGCCAGACGCGTGACGCGCTGGACCATATCGGCGCCGTGATTGCCGATATGGCCAGCGCTTCGCAGGGCATCCGCACCTCTCTGGAAAGCCAGGCCAAGGTGACCATCACGGTGACCGATGGCATCCACGGGGCCGGGCGTGACAGCGCCGTGGTGGCGGAAAATGTGCGCCATCTGGATGACAGCACGCGGCAGAACCAAACGGCATCGGCGCAGTTGCTGGCGGCCGCGACCGACCTGACCAGTCAGGGACAGAGCCTGGCGACGTCAATCGACACGTTCCTGGGCGGCGTCCGGCGCCTGATGGAGGCCTGATTGACGCTCCGCTTCTGCCACCACGGCCGCGAGTTCGGACAACGCATCGACGACCAGGGCGCGGATGGCCGGCAGACGTTCGGCCAGGGGCGGCGGTTGCGGCGCCTGCAGCGCCCGTTCGGCTGCCGTCAGTTCCCGTACCACCCCCACCATGCCGACCGCACCCGTGGTGGATGCCAGCAGATGAAGGGCCGCCACGCATTGCGCCGTCGATCCGGTGCGGTCGAATTCATCGGCCTGGGTCAGCGTCCCTTCGATCTGGGTCGGCAGGCGCTGGATCAGGTCGCGGACATGGGCCAGCGGCACTTTTTCCAGCCAGCCCCGGATGCGCGACGGGTCGATCGCGCCCGGTTGCCGCGGCGGCGGGACTGCGATCCGCTCCGGCGGGCGATCGACGGCAAGGCCGGACAGGCGGCCCGCCTTGCGCACCAGTTCGTCGCAATCCAGCGGCTTTTCCATCAGGTGCGTGATCCCGGCGGCGCGGATGCGCGCCTGTACCGGTTCAGCAATATTGCCGGTCACCATCAGGAACGGCACCCGCGCGCGCCCCGGATCGGTCTGCGCCCGTATCGCACGGAACAGGGCCAGCCCGTCGATGCCGGGCACGCCCAGGTCGGAAATGACCAGGTCAAAATCGCGCGCGGTCGCCAGCGCCAGACCGATCGTGCCCGTTGCCGCTGCGGTCACCTGGAATCCGCTGGATCCCAGATATTGCCCCAGCAGTTCGGCCAGCGGGCCTGAATCCTCCACCAGCAGCACCCGGCCATGCGGCGGCGCTGTTGTGGTCGGCAGCTCGGGCCATGCCTCCAGGATCAAGGTCAGGCGACCGGCCACCGGCTGTTCGTCCAGGTTGGGGGGCTGGAGATGCAGATGCACGGGCGGCGGCCCGGCAGCACTGCCGTGGATATCCAATGTCAGCAGTCGGGTCGCCGCCGCCGCGATCTGTGCCGGCACCTGCGACAGCAGCAGTGACAGATCGGGAGGCGGGCCATCGGCGGCCAGCCGCATCTGATGCAGCAATTCCCCGTCCAGCCGCACCGACAGCACCAGCTCGCGCACGCCCCAAAGATCGAACAGGCCGTCGGCCGCATCCATCACGATCCCGTCCAGGGGACGCGAACAGCGCATGCGGTGGTGGTCGCGGGCGTGGCGATCGTCGTTCAGCAGCAGGTTCATCAGCGGCACGACGCTGTTGGCCGGTGGCAGCCGGTCGGCGGGTGGCGGTGGACAGTCCCCCTGCTCCGGCGCTTCCAGTGGCAGATAAAGCGTGAAGACGGTCCCGATGCCAGGTTCGGACGCCACCTCGATATCGCCGCCCGCCTCTGTGATGGCGCCATAGACCAGGGCCAGGCCCAGGCCCGTGCCCTGCCCCACGGGCCGTGTGCTGAAAAACGGTTCGAAGATGCGCGCCCGCACCTCCGCCGTCATGCCGGTCCCGTTATCCGACACGGTCAGCACCGCACAGGGCCGGTCCACACCGCCGGGCAGCGCGCGGCGGCCCTTGCCCAGGGTGACACGCAAGGTGCCGCCGTCGGGCATGGCATTGCGGGCATTGATGGCCAGGTTGACCAGCGATTGCGTGGCCAGATCGGGATTGAACCGGACCCAGACGGGGTCGGGCGGCACCAGGCATTCCAGCCCCACCGCCTCTCCCAGCACATGACCCAGCAGGCCGCGCTGGCTGTCGATGACGGTGGCCAGATCGATGATGGTGCCCTGTGTCGGTCGCTGACGGGCAAAGGTCAGCAGCTCCCGCGTGATGATTCCGGCGCGCTGGATGGTCAATTGCAGATTGACCAGTGCATTGCCCCCTTCCCCGCCGCCATTGCCGCCCGCGCGCGACGCGATACGGGCATAGCCGGAAATGACCGACAGCATGTTGTTCAATTCATGCGCAATGCCGGCCGCCATCTGACCCAACGCTTCCATACGCTGGGCCTGCAGCAGATTGTCCTGCAGACGCCGCTGCTCCGTCACGTCCTTCACCACCTGTACCAGCCCGCCATCTTCCATGCGGAACAGGTCGCGCAGCAGGTGCCGGCCATCGGCCATGGACAGGGTTGACGTGGCCTTATCACCAACGGTGCCGGTCCGGTCTTCGCAGCCGACCAGCGCGCCGTCGGCCGTCAGATGTCCTTCGATCCATTCGGCATGTGTCCCGGTGGACAGCAGATTGTCCGGCAGGCGCAGCAACTGGCCGAACTGCGCATTGGCCCGGACCAGCAACCGGTCTGCGTCGAATATGGCAATGCCCAGATCGACGGCCCGCATCATCTCCATCAGCAGACGGTTGCGGGTATCGATCTCCTGCTGGGCGCGGCGGGCGTCGGTGATGTCGCGCACGAAGGCCGTGAAGCCGTGCCCGTCCAGCAGCGGGATCTGGGTGATGGCCAGTTCGACCGGAAATATCTCGCCGCTGGCGCGCTGCGCTTCAATCTCGATGCGGCGCCCCAGCACACGCGGCGGCTGCCCCCCGGCCAGACGCCGCATGCCGGCGTGGTGATTGGCGCGGTGGCGCGGCGGCACGATGACATCGCCCAACGGCTTGCCCCGCACATCCTCCAACCGGTGACCAAAGGTCCGCTCCGCTGCCGGGTTGAAGTCGACGATGCTGCCTTCCATGTCGATGGTGACGATGGCGTCCAGAGAGGCGGCGACGACGGCGCGGTTGCGCTGTTCGCTCTCCCGCAGGCGGCGGGCAGCCTGATCACCCATGATGTCGGACACATCGGTCAGCAGCGACAGTGTGCCGTCCGCCACCCGGCTATGGCTGACACGCATCCAGCGGCCGTCGGCCAGTTCCAGCGCCGGCCCCCGTGCCCCGTCGCCAAAGGCAGGCAGATGGCGGGAGAGGAAACGATCCGTTTCCACCTCTGTCGCGTCGGCGCCGTGACAGGCCATGCGCCCGGCCACGAACGCCCCGCGCAGCACCTGCTCGAAGCTTGATCCGTCACCTTCATCGCCCAGGCCGAACAGGTCGCGATAGGCCTGGTTGCAGAATCGCAGGCGCCCGGACCTGTCAAAGAACGCCGCCCCGTCCGATATTCCGGCCAGTAGTGCGAAATTGTCCGCGGTGAATTGACGGCCGCCGCTGAACCACCGGATCATCCACGTCACCTGAACTGTAGGGCAGGCCCCGATCGCCGCCAGTCTATGTTAAACGCTCAAAAGTGAAAAGATCGGCCGCACCGAGCCGATCTTTCCATTTAGCATTTCTTGCTGTTATTTGCGCCCCGGTCGGGGTCAGCCCTTCATGACCGTGGCGACCAGCGTATAGGCCTCGGTCCAGGCCTGCTTGCATTCCGGCGTGAACTCCTCGCGCAGGCCCTGTTCCAGCGTCCACAGCAGTGCTGCGGCGACCGTGTCGTAATCCTGGTCCTTCACGCCATAGGCCCGATGCCGCTTGCCCATTTCCTGCAGGGCGGGAACGATGGCACCGGGATTGGACAGGTTGTTCACGGCCACGGTCAGGGCGGCCATCAGCTTGCGGCCCTGCTCGCGGATGTCGCCCTTGAACAGGGGCTTCAGATCCGGGTCGATGGTGAAAAGCCGGTTGTAGAAAGCCTCGGCGACGGCATCAGCGCTGCCCTGCACCTTCTTGAAGCTTTCCTTGATCAGGGAGATCGTCTGTTCGTTCATCATATCCTCGTGGGGCGTTTTGTTTGCCGGGCCCGTCGCAGGTTCCGGTTGCATGTCCATTGCGAAGGTCGGCCCTGCTCCGCTCTTCAGGCGGTCGGGGCTTCCACTTCGTTTTCCTTTGTCCAGGCCGTGTTTCCGGCCTGCCCATTCTTCACCTGAAGAAATTCACATGGTCCTGTATGCTGCCGCCCATTGCGGGGCGCAGGCATGCCGGCATATTATTTGGCGCCATAACGTTCAGGCATCGCCGTTCTTGTGAATTCTTGTGAAAAAGCTGTAAAAATCCCCATCCACCCGATTGGCGGCAGAGAATTGATGAAGCCGGTGCTTTCCAAGCAGACGATCCTGATGGTGGAAGATGACGACACGGTCGCCGACCTTGCCGTCCCTTATTTCACCGAAATGGGTTTCAACATCGTCCGTGAGCGGACATTGGCGGCCGCGCGACAGCGCCTGGGCGGTGCGGTGGACATGGTTCTGCTGGATGTCATGCTGCCTGACGGCGACGGCCGCACCTTTATCGAGGAGATCCGCAAGCGCAGCCGGGCCGGCGTCATTCTGCTGACCCAGATGGGACAGCTGGTTGAAAAGGTTGTCGGTCTTGAACTTGGGGCTGATGATTATGTGGTGAAGCCTTTCGAACCGCGCGAGCTGCTGGCCAGGGTCAAGGCCCTGCTGCGCCGTCTGGCGCGGGCGGATGAACGGCCGGCCAGCGACGAGGTTCGGTTTGGCGGCTGGATTCTGTATCCAGCCGCGCGCAAACTGGTCAGCGATGCCGGGGAAGAGGCGCGGCTGACCCGCATGGAATTCGAATTGCTGGCAGCCCTGGTCTTGAACATGGGCAAGGCCATGACCCGCGACCAGCTGATGGATGCCATCGGCAAACATTGGGTGCCGCTTGACCGGACCGTCGATGTGCTGGTCGGCCGTGTCCGCAAGAAACTTGAAGGCCACGGCACGGCGTCCGGGATGATCGAAACGGTCTATGGTTCCGGATATCTGTGCCGCCGGGAAGAGTGACGCTGCCCCGCCCGTCCTGCGGTTGCGGACCGGCCGAATCTTCGCCTGCCGCAGAATCGCCGATGGGTTACGCTGGCATGCTTGCCCGGCCTGGCTGTCCGCAGACCGCCGGGTCTGCCTGACTATCGCTTAAGGACAGGTCGGGCAAAAGGCCTGGGTATCCAAGTAAATCACTGATATCGGCTGATGTTTGCACGCAGGTCAACGCTGGTGCGGTCACCTGCCGGACGATGCCGCCTGTGTCCGGCGATTGTCCCTATCCTTTGCGATTCCAAGCCGTTATCGTGCAACCCGTCAGGCGGGTGGGGCCATCCGGCAACAGGATGGCTGTCGAAAGGACAGAAGGCATGAGTGATATCAGCATTGGTCTGGGCGGTGCCGCCGATCAGGGGCGTCTTGCGCTGGATTCCGGAAACCATGCCGACGCCGTCCGACTGTTGCGTGATGCCATCCTGGACGACCCGGGCGATGCCACGCTGCGCGCTGATCTGGGGGTCGCCCTGGAAACGCTGGAGGATTTCGAGGGGGCGGCGCAGGCCTATGCCGCTGCCGCCGCGCTGGAGCCCGACAACCCCATCTATCATTTCAACCAGGGGGCGGTGGCGCAGGCACAGGGCCGGCCCCATGACGCGGCCAGCCATTATGTCGATGCGCTGGAACGCGAACCGATGTTTGCCGAGGCCTATTACAATCTGGGCACCCTGTTCTTCGATGCCGGCCACCTGGAGATCGCGGCGGAGCATTACAGCAACGCCCTGAAGGCCCGTCCTGATTACGCCGAGGCCGCCAGCAACCTGGGCATGACCCTGCGGCGGCTTGGCCGCGTGGACGAGGCGGTCGAGCAGTTTCGCCTGGCCCTGCGTCTGCGGCCGGAACTGATCATCACCCATTCCAACCTGGGCCTGACCCTTGCCGAGGCCGGCCGCTATGACGAGGCGATCGCCTGCTTTGGTCAGGCACTGGCCATGGATCCCAACAACGTTCCGCTGCACATCAACATCTCCATTGCCTGGCGTGGCGTTGGACGGCTGGAAATGGCGGCGGATGCGGCCCTGACGGCACTGAAGCTGGCGCCCGACAGCAACGCCGCCCAGGCGGAGCTGAGCACGGTGGCCGCCAATCTGCGGCGCGCCGGCGACGAAGCCGGCCTGACACAGCTGCTGGACCAGTGGCGCGACATCACCGGGGCGACACCGCAGCTGGAACATACGATGGCCGCGATGGGACAGGCCCCGATGCCGGACCGGGCGGGTGACGCCTATGTCGCCCTGACCTTCGACGCTTCGGCCAAGCGGTTCGACGAGATGATCGGAAACCTGGGCTATGCCGTGCCCGACGCTGTCGGAGAGGCCCTGGCCCGACATCTGGGAGAGGGCAAGGGCGACAAGGATATTCTGGATGCCGGTTGCGGTACGGGCCTGCTGGCCCCGCATCTGGCGCCCTATGCGAAGTCGCTGGCCGGCGTCGACCTGTCCATTGTGATGTTGCAGCAGGCCTTGCGCCGTGGCCTCTATTCAGCCCTGGATCAGGCGGAGCTGGTTGCCTACCTGATCGCCCGGCCGCGCAGCTTTGACATTGTCGTTGCCGCGGACGTGCTGTGCTATTTCGGCGGCCTGGATGCCTTGTTCAAGGCGGCGTTCAACAGCCTGCGTCCCGGCGGCCTGTGGATCGCGTCCACCGAATCCACCAAGGGGGGGGAAGCCTGCCTGTTGCATGAAGGCGGGCGCTATGCCCACGATCCCGACCATGTGCGCCAGCACCTGACCGCGGCGGGGTTCGAGGTGCTGGAACTGACCTCAATGGTGATCCGGCATGAAGGCGGTAAGCCTGTTGAAGGCGTTCTGCTGGTTGCCCGCGCCCCCTGATCTGGGCCACAATCATGACAATGGCGGCGCGCTTTGACAGATGCGCCGCCCAGCCCCGTGCCCGTAGCGATCTTGCGTGTGTTCATGACCCAAACGTCATCCGCCATCATTCCGGTGCTGTTGTCCGGCGGTTCCGGTTCCCGCCTCTGGCCCGTCTCCCGGGAGCGGTTTCCAAAGCAGTTGCTGAACCTGTGCGGCGACCGCACCATGATCCAGGAAACAGCGCTGCGCGTCGGTGGCGATTTCGGCTTTGCCGACCCGATTGTCATCTGCAATCAGGAACACCGCTTCGCCATTGCCGAGCAGTTGCAGGAAATCGGCATCCGCCCCACCGAACTGGTGCTGGAGCCGTTTGGTCGCAACACGGCCCCGGCAGCGGCGGTTGCAGCACGGCTGGCGGCGCGGCGTGACAGTCAGGCGCTGGTCCTGCTGCTGCCGGCCGACCATGCCATCCTGGCTCCCGACGCCTTCCGTGACGCCATCGCCAAGGGTGCTGTCGCCGCCCAGGCCGGCAAGCTGGTCACTTTCGGCATCCAGCCGACCAGTCCTGAAACCGGCTATGGCTACATCGAAAAGGGCGACGGCATCCCGGACGCCGAAGGCGCCTTTGCCGTGGTGCAGTTCGCGGAGAAGCCGAAGCTGGAAGTGGCGCAGGCCTATCTGGCCGGCGGGCGTCATCTGTGGAACAGTGGCATGTTCCTGTTCCGCGCCGACCAGTTTGTGGCCGAGCTGGAAAAGCATGCGCCCGAAGCGCTGGCCGCCGCCGATGCCGCCATTGCCGCCGCCCGCGTGGACCTGGATTTCCTGCGCCTGGACCCGGACGCCTTCGCCAAGGCGCCCAACATCTCCATCGACTTCGCCGTCATGGAAAAGACGGACAGTGCAGCCATCGTGCCCTGTGACATCGGCTGGACCGATGTCGGAGCCTGGAGTGCCCTTTGGGAGATCGCGGGCAAGGACGAAGGCGGCAATGCCGTGCTGGGCGACACCATCCTGGTGGATGCGCGGGACAATCTGGTGCGAAGCGAGGTCGGGCTGACGGCGCTGGTGGGCGTCAAGGATCTGGTGGTCATCGTCACCGACGATGCCGTCCTGGTCGCTGATCGCAACCGCGTGCAGGATGTGAAATCCGTTGTCGACCGGTTGAAGGCGGAAGGACGGACGGAGCGTCTGGACCATCGCCGCACCTACCGGCCCTGGGGCTATTCCCATCTGGTCCATGCCGCACCCGGTTTCCAGGTTCTGCGCCTGACCATCCGGCCCGGCCACAAGATCTCCCTGCAAAAGCATCAGCACCGGGCCGAACATTGGGTCGTCGTACAGGGCGAAGCCAAGGTGACGCTGGGAGAGGAGAAACGCATCGTTCGCGTGAACGAGAGCGTGTTCATCCCCGCCGGCGTGCCGCACCGGCTGGAAAATGACGGCGATGTTGATCTGTGCCTGGTGGAGGTGCAGACCGGTGATGCCATCACGCCCGACGACATCGTCCGGATCGAGGATCATTACGGCCGGGCGTGATGGGTCCGGCCCGGTGTGTCTGCTCCCCGACAGAAATCCTGTCGGGGACTGACCGCATCAGGCCGGTTCCAACTGCCGCTGGCGGACGCGGTTGCGGCCGGCGCGCTTGGCTTCCAGCATGGCCATATCGGCGGCATGGATCAGGGCCTCGCCGTCCTGCGGCCCGGCGGGACCGATGGCGGCGACGCCGATGCTGACGGTGCAGGTGATCCGCCCGGCGCGCGTCATGATCTGAAGGCCGGCGATGGCGGCCCGCAACCGTTCTGCGGCCTGCATCGCTTCCTCTGCCGCGGTTCGCGGCAGAAGGATGACGAATTCCTCTCCCCCGAACCGACAGCAGGCATCGCCCGCCCGCATGCTGCCAGCGATGCAGTTGGCAATGGCGCGCAGCACCTCGTCCCCGGCAAGATGGCCCAGTGTGTCGTTCACCTGCTTGAACCGGTCCACATCGACCAGCAGCAGGGACATGTCCTGCCCACTGCGGCGCACCCGGATCATATCCTGTTTCAGGATGTCCCACATCGTGGCCCGGTTGAACAGGCCGGTCAGCGAATCATGGGTGGCCAGCCGGTAATATTCGGCTTCCTGCGACAGCCGGTCGCTGATGTCACGGATGGCTGCCAGCATCAGCCGCCCGTCCCCGTAATCCAGACGCGACAGCGACACTTCCACCGGGATTTCGTGATTGTCCGCATGCAGGGCGAAAACCCCACGGCGCCATGCCATATGGGTGTCGGCGTCGCTGTTGTCGCGGAACATGGTGACCAGCTTCTCATGCCCGGCACGAAACCGCGCGGGCAGCAGCATCGACAGCGTCTGGCCCACCATCTTTTCAGCGGCGTGCCCGAACAGGCGCTCCGCCGCGACGTTGAAAAAGCGGATCGTGCCGCCGGCATCCACGCCGACCAGCGCATCAGGGGCATGTTCCGCCACGGTGTTGGGCGGGGCATGCGCATCATGGCGCCGTTGCAGCCTTCTGATCTCCGCCGCCAGGTCCGGAGCGTGGAGCATGCCGGCCGGCAGGACATAATCCACGCCCAGCCGGCGCAGTGTGGCTTCATTCCCCGTGGAGCCGTCCCGCACCAGACTGAGCAGCAATGCCGCTCGTCCCGTGTTGGACAGCAGATTAAGCAGCCATTCAACACCTGCCAAGGCATCGGGGTCGACAATGATGGCGTCGAAATGCCGGCCGATCATTGCCGGGCTGGAAAGCGCCTCCGACAGGTCGTGGGGCGAAATTCGGACCAGCGTGAGATCGGGAGAGGCCAAGGCCTCTGGCGTGCCGATTGCCGGGCATCCTTCCGTTCCCGACGCGCTGATGAGCAGGATCTGCATATAGGGGAATGTGTGAAATTGCGATTCACGGGAACCCTATCTTGAACAACTCAAATTGACAATTATTATGAATACGTCTGAATCGTATAATATCTTTGTTTGGAATTCTGATTTTATGATTTCAGGTTTTCTTTAACATTCGGATAGCAAAGGAAATTCTACAGAAATAAAGGACAAATCCTGCATCGATTTTCTGGAAAGTGGATGAAACTTGGATTTGCAGTATTGGCAATATCGCCCCATCGTTCACTCAGACAAATTTTCGTAGGGATAGCTTGTTCTTCGCGGCTCTGAACAGGAGGTGGATAGGGATGAAGTCTGCTGCCGGCTGAACCGCCCGGATTTACTGTTGACCATATGCCGCACCGCGGTAACCATGCCCCCTTTATGATTGGAGCTGTCATGGATATGGACCGCCGCCGCCTGTTGACCGCCGCCCTGTCCTTGCCCGTCGCCCTGCCGGCCCTGGCGCAGGGGGCGTCAATGCTGGACCGGGTGCGCAAGGCGGGGGTGCTGCGGGTGGGGACGACGGGGGATTATTATCCCTATTCGTTCCGCGACCTGAAGACCGGTGGCTTTCAGGGCTATGAAATCCAGGTGGCGGAGCGGCTGGCAGCCGACCTTGGGGTGAAGCTGCAACTGGTGCAGGCCACCTGGCCGACGCTGGTCGCCGGCATGATGGCCCGCAAATACGATATCGCCGCCACGGGGGTGACGGTCACCCCGGAGCGGGCCAAGGCCGTGGCCTTCAGCAAGGCGTATCTGCGCCCCACCTTCATCCCGCTGATCCTGAAGAAGGATGCTGAACGTTTCAAAAGCTGGGATGACCTGGACCAGACCGGCGTCACCATCGCGGTGCAGCAGGGGACGGCACCGGAGACCATGGCGAAGAAGGTCTTCACCAGGGCGCGCATCCTGTCCGTGGCTGATCCCGTCATTGATTTCACCGAAGTGCTGGCCGGTCGTGCCCAGGCCGCCTTTACCGACAATCTGTATTTCATGACCAAGATCGGGCGGGAATATCCGCAGCTGACCATGCTGACCAATGGCGCCCGGCCCGGCACCGACACCGAAAATGCCATCATGACGCCCTTGGGCGATCCGGTCTGGGTGGACTGGCTGAATGGCTGGGTCGATGCGCGCACAGCGGACGGGTTCTTTGCCGGCTTGTTCAAGGTCTGGTTCGAAGGCATGGGGCCCGGGAAGTGAGGCTGCCGTTGCGCCTGTTGTCACCCCTGTTGCTGCTGCCCCTCCTGACCGGGTGCAGCGGCGAGGGCTGGCACATTGTCGATCCGACGACGGCGGAGGGCTGGGGCAACCTTTCTTTCCTCCTGGCCGGTGCCGGCCTGACCCTGGGCCTGTCGGCCATGGCGCTGGTGCTGGCCATGGGTGTCGGGCTGGTCACGGCTGTGGCGCGGGGCAGCCGGCTGCGGCTGCTGCGGCTGATCAGCGGCGCCTATGTCGAACTGATGCGCACGCTGCCGCTGTTTGTGCTGTTGCTCTGGGTTTTCTATGCCCTGCCCATCCTGGTGCAGGGGCTGGACCCGGACGGGGTTGGCTTTGCCCTGTTCGGCTGGATCGCGGAACTGACGCCCTTCACCGCCGCTGTCATCGCCCTGGCCCTGAATGCCGGCGCCTTTCTGTCGGAGATTTTCCGGGCGGGGATCGAAGGGGTGCCCAGGGGACAGGTGGAGGCGGCGCAGTCCCTGGGCATGGGGCGCTGGCTGACGCTGCGCCGCATTGTCCTGCCCCAGGCGCTGCGGCGCATGCTGCCACCGATCGTGGGGCAGTTCATCCACACGGTTAAGGACAGTTCACTGGCGTCCGCCATCGGTCTGGCCGAACTGACCCGCCGCGCCACGGAATTGCAGACCCAGACCTATCGCCCGCTGGAGCTTTATACGCTGCTGGCGCTGGAATATCTGGTGATCCTGCTGCTGCTGTCCCGCCTGTCCCGCTGGCTGGAAGGACGGTGGGGCGGGGAACGATAGGCAAAAGAAAGGGGACGGCGCTGTCGCCCGCCGCCCCAGGGGTCAAATGCCGCCGTCGGCCACCGTACCGGTCACATCGTCCATGCTGGTCATGATGCGGGTATAGGCTTCCCGTTCCACATCCGTCAGGTGGGGATGCCAGACGTCGAAGATCAGAACGACGCGGACGTGGTCGCTGTTGTTCCAGGCCTCATGCTCGATCGTGTCGTCGAAGGCCCAGGCCTTGCCTTCCTGCCATTCGCGCGTGTCATTGCCGACACGGAAGCCGCAGCCGGGCGGCACGATCAGGGGCAGATGCACCACCAGACGCGTGTTGGCCACGCCATGATGGGGCGGGATCTGCGTATGCGGGTTCAGCACGGAGAACATGGCGACGGGCGAGCGGTTGGGCACGCGCGGCTGCGGCATCTCCGCCAGCACGTCCATGGTCACGGGACAGCGCGCGGTATTCACCTCCACCGGCCGTCCGCCTTCCAGCAGATGGATGGCGCTCCAGCGTTTGGAATTGTTCAGTGCCCGCCACTGATCCAGCGGTGCCCAGTCCGGGTACTGGATGTAGGGGGCCATGCGGGCCTTGTCCGGGTCTTCCATCACCTGGAGCATTTCGCGCCGGATATCGTCGGTTCCAGCCTCCAGTCGGTCCATCCAGGGACAGTCGGCGCGATCAAAGAACTCAATGGTCGGCAAACCGGGGAAATGGAAATGGGTCGGCTTGGGTGGGTAGAATTTCCGCCGTCCGACAATATGATCGATCATCAGATCGACCCGCTTCGTCTCTGACCGGCCCAGCGCGCCTACGGAACTGCGCAGTGCATCCTCCAGTTCCCGCAGATAATCACCATGCACCTGCTGTGCCCGCGCGATGGCGCGGCGCGTCGGCTCGTCATAGACGGCACCCGGCTGATACTGGGTCAGGGCATTGCCATAGGTCTGCGCCGCCTGCCGCTTCAGCCCCTGCGTCTCCAGCAGGTGTCCGCGCATCAGCAGGGCCAGGAAATTGCGGGGATCGACCCGCAGGACATTGTCCAGTGCGGCATGGGCCGCCGGCATATCCCCGACAGCGCGGCAGGCCACAGCGAGATTGAGACCGATGGACAGGTCGGTGGGAAAACGCTGTGCCGCCTCTTCCAGCATCTCCCGCGCATCACGCAGCCGACCCGTCGCCATCATGCGCATGGCGGTCACATTGGCATCGGGCGCGGTCATCTGGGATATCGCCATACGCCTAGTCCTTTGAGTCTAACCGGAGCGCCGTTGCTATGGCAGAAGCGCTAGACCAATTCGGATCATAGGCATGGGTCCAATTCTGTCCAGACCCCACTTGCAGCTTATGCTTAATTGATGGTTAAGACGGTAACGCCCATCTCCAAATATGTCAAATTACGTCAGCATTGCCCAAAACATGGGCATCTCTTTATTCTTCAGTAGGTTAATGATTGATGCGCTGTCCACGGCCGTTACAGAATCGGAACAATTCGGCACAGACTGGTCGGTGACAGCTCCGTAACGGCCATGCCAGGAAGGTGCCACCTGCGACGGCGGGCGGGCCGTGGGCGCGGGTTCATGCCGCCCACCACCCCTGTGGCCTGGGGGCTTCGGCTGCCATGCATTGTATGGACATTATGCAGTCCGCCTTATGACTGCGGCCCCGGCTGTTCCTTATCGGGCCACGGCCAGCAGGCCATCAAGGTCCAGATGCTCTTCCACCCCTTGCGCGCACGCATCCAGGGCGGCATCGACCGTCGCTTCATAATTCATGGTGGCGGTCAGCCCGAACGCTTTCAGGAAATGCCTGCGGAAGGCGTCAGCGGAGAACAACCCGTGCAGATAGGTGCCGGTGACGCGGCCATCCGCCGTTCCCGCCCCGTCCGCGGCTCCATTCAACAGGTGGATCAGTGGCCGGGCGGCATCCGCCCCCGTGGTGACGCCGACATGCATCTCATAGCCGGCGACGGGGATATCAGCGTCGGCCAGATGGCCGCTGACATAGCGCAATTCCTTGCGGTCGGTCAGCACGGTTTCAACATCCAGCCAGCCCAGCCCATCGACGCTGCCGGCCGGCCCCTCGATCCCGGCGGGGTCGCTGATCCGCCGGCCCAGCATCTGATAGCCGCCGCAGATGCCCAGCACACGGCCGCCCCGCCTGATATGGGCGTGGATGTCGACGTCCCAGCCCTGGGCCCGCAGGAAGGCCAGATCGGCGATGGTGGACTTGCTGCCGGGCAGGATGATCAGGTCGGCATCGGCCGGCAGGGGACGGCCCGGCGGCACCATGGCGACGGAGACGCCCGGTTCCAGGCGCAGCGGATCGAAATCATCAAAATTGGCGATGCGCGACAGCATGGGCACGGCGATGCGCAAGCCCAGCCCCGGTCCCGCCCGCCAGTGGTCCAGCACGACGGCATCTTCGGCCGGCAGGCGCGATGCGGCCGGCAGGAAGGGCAGAACGCCGAAGGAGGGCCAGCCCGTACGCCGCGCAATCTCCGTCAAGCCATCATCGAACAGCCTGATATCGCCCCTGAACTTGTTGACGATGAAGCCCTTTATGGCGGCGCGGTCCGCATCGTTCAGCACGGCATGGGTGCCGACCAGGCTGGCGATCACGCCGCCGCGGTCGATATCGCCGGCCAGGATGACCGGCACATCGGCGGCCAGGGCAAAGCCCATATTGGCGATGTCGCGGGCGCGCAGATTGATTTCGGCCGGGCTGCCCGCCCCTTCCACCAGGATCAGGTCGGCCCCCAGCCCCAGGCGCTGGTAGCTGTCCAGCACGGCCGACAGCAACTGCCCCTTGCGTTGCTGATAGTCGGCGGCCTGGGCCGTGCCAGCCATGCGGCCCTGCACGATGACCTGGGCGCCGACATCGCTCTGCGGTTTCAGCAGCACCGGGTTCATATGGACCGACGGGGCGACGCGGGCGGCGCGGGCCTGCAGCGCTTGCGCCCGCCCGATCTCCCCGCCATCGTCGGTGACCGCGGCATTGTTGGACATGTTCTGCGGCTTGAAGGGCCGCACGGACAGGCCGCGATTGGTAAAGGCACGGGCCAGGGCTGCCACCAGCAGCGACTTGCCCACATCCGATCCCGTCCCCTGGATCATCAGGGCGCGCGGCCGCCGTGCCATCAGAACTCGATCCCCGCCTGGGCCTTGATGCCGGCATTGAAGGGATGCTTGACCAACTGGAATTCGGTCACCAGATCGGCCACTTCCACCAGGGCGGGGCTGGCGTTGCGGCCCGTCAGCAGCACATGCAGGTTGGGCCGGCGCGAGACCAGGGTCGCCAGCACCTCTTCGGCAGGCAGATAGCCATAGCGCAGGGCGATATTGATCTCGTCCAGAACAATAAGGCGATAGCGCGGATCGGCGAACATGGCCCGCGCCTTGTCCCAGGCATGGGATGCGGCCTGGATATCGCGTTCCTTGTCCTGGGTTTCCCAGGTGAAGCCCTCTCCCATCACATGATGGTCGATCAGATCATCGAACCGTTCCAGCGCCACCTGTTCGCCCGTCGCCCAGGTGCCCTTCAGGAACTGGATAAAGCCGACGCGGAACCCGTGGCCGGCTGCGCGCAGCATCAGGCCCAGGGCCGCCGTCGACTTGCCCTTGCCATTGCCGGTATGGATCATCAGCAGGCCCTTCTCCTGCTGGCGTTCAGCCACGCGGCGATCCATCAGGGCCTTGCGCCGTTCCATCTTGGCACGGTGGCGGGCCGCCTCCTCCACGGGGATGATCATCACGCTGTCTCCTTCAGCACCATGGGCAGGCCGGCGGCCATGAACAGGACGCGGCCGGCGATCCGGGCGATGTCCTTGTGCAGCCGTCCCGCATGGTCGCGAAAGCGGCGGGAAAGTTCATTGTCCGGCACGATGCCCAGTCCGACCTCATTGCCGACCAGCACGCAGGGAACAACCAGCGTGGGCAGAAGTTCCAGCAAGGCTGCGCATTCAGCTTCAACATCGCTGCCGGCCAGCATGATATTGGTCAGCCACAGGGTCAGGCAATCGACCAGCACCGGATGACCCGCCCGGTCGGCGGCGCGCAAGGCCCCTGCCAGGTCCAGCGGTTCCTCCAGCGTGATCCAGCCGGGGGCGCGGTCGGCGCGGTGATGGCGGATGCGATCCAGCATTTCCGCGTCCAGCGCCTGCGCCGTGGCGATGTAGGTCCAGGGGCTGGGCAGTGCGGTGATGATCTGTTCGGCCTGCCGGCTTTTGCCGGAACGGGCCCCGCCAATGATCAGGGTCAGGTCGGCCATCATAGTGCTTCCAGGCTGCGGCGCTGCCAGGGCAGCGCATAGGGCATGCCGTGGTGGCCGCCGCGGATCAGGTCTATGCCATAGACATTTTCCACCACGCCGGAATCAAGTACCTGCGTGGGCTTCCCGTCCGCGGCCACCCTTCCCTGCCCGTTCAGCAGGCACAGGCGTGTGCAATGACGCAATGCCAAGGTCAGGTCGTGAAGCACGACCACCACCCCCATCCCGCCCGCCGCCAGCGCTGCCAGCAATTCCATCACCTGCAGCTGGTGATAGGGGTCCAGTCCTGCTGCAGGCTCGTCAGCCAGCAGCAGGCGCGGCTCGCCGGCCAATGCCCGGGCCAGCATGACACGCGCCCGTTCGCCCCCCGACAGCGCCGTGACATTGCGGTCGGCCAGCCCGGCCACGTCGCATTGTTCCATGGCGCGGGCGATGGCAATCCGGTCGGCCGCCGCCTCCCCGTTCCAGGGCGTGGCATGGGGCAGCCGGCCCAGCGTCACCACACGCTCCACCGTCAGTGGCCAATGGCAGGCGGCACCTTGTTCCAGATAGCCGATACGCCGGGCCCGGTCGGGCCGGGTCCAGGCGGAAAGCGGCTTATCCTCCAGTTCCACCACACCCGCGCCGGGGGACAGGAGGCCGGCCATGACCGACAGCAGGGTGGATTTGCCGGCGCCGTTGGGGCCGATCAACCCGACGCACTCGCCGGCTGCCACGGACAGGTCGATACCGGACAGGACGGACCGCCCGCCCCGCCGCACCTGGATCCCGCGCACCGACAATAACGTCATGGCACCCTCCATCAAGGATGACGCCGGATGCCACCGGCGCCATCCATTCATGCATCAGAAGGAGACGCTGACCCCGCCGAAGGCCGAACGGCCGGGCGCGCGGTAGCTGCGGACCTCCTGATAGTCCTTGTCGAACAGGTTCTCCACCCGGCCAAACAAGCTGACACTGTCCAGCACCTGCCAGCGGGCGGTGACATCAACCACGGTGGCACCATCCAGGACGGGGGCCGTGGCCGCGGCATTGTCACGCTGCTTGCCGAAATAGCGCAGGGCCGCCCCCAGATCGATGCCCGACCCGACGGTCCAGTCGATGCTGGCATTGACGGTATCCTGCGGCCGGCGCGGCAGGTCCAGGCCCGTCGTCCGATCCTTGGCATCCAGATAGGTGTAATTGGCCTGCAGCAGCACCGTTTCGATCGGGCGGGCTTCGAAGGTCAATTCGATGCCCTTGGTGCGGGCCTTGGCGATATTCACATAGGCGCTGGTGAAACCGATCATGTCGTCATAGCTGTTGCGGAAGACGCTGGCGCCCAGCGTCACCTTGCCGTCCAGCAGGCGCTGCTGGACACCGGCATCGACACCCTTGCCGTCTTCGGCCTTCAGATTGGCATTGCCGTACCAGGGGGCGTAGAGCTGGTAGAGCGACGGGGCCTTGTTTGCCGTGCCATAGCTGGCACGCAGGATGGTGCCCGTCTGCTGGATTTCATAGGCGCCGGTGGCGCGCCAGGTGGCCTCCGTGCCGAACTGTTCATTATCGTCGATGCGGCCGCCCAGGGTGATGGTCAGGGCCGGCGTGATCGCCGCCTGATACTGGGCGAAGGCCGACTTGGTGGTCAGCGCGTCGTCAATATCGGTGCTGGTGGTCGTGCCCTGGGTATTGGTGGTCTTGGCGCTTTCTTCGTCCACCGACAGGCCGATGGTGGCGACGTCATTGCCACGCAGACGCAGATTGCCCTGATAGTCCAGGGCCTTGCGCCGGCTGTCGAAGGTGGAGAAGCGGTACCAGCCCGTGGGCTCGTCGAAATCGCGGTCGGTGCTGGCATAGCTGGCGGTCAGGCTGTTCTCAAACGCGCCATCCAGCAGGGTCAGCACGCCGCCGGCCCGCGCGTACCAGGTTTCCTTTTCCTGGCTGGCATCGCCATCGGCGGCGAACGGGTCGTATTCGCTGTCCATCCAGGACCAGCCGGCATTGGCTTCGATCCGGAAATTCTCCGTGGCCTTGTAGCCAAGGTGACCCGACACGGACCGCGCATCGGTGCCGTCCTTCTCATTCCCGACAAAGGTACGGGAGAAGCCGTCGGTCGACAGGTTGCTGGCCGTGGCAGCATAGCTGACCTTGTCCTCGGAACCCGACACGGAGGCCTGCTGGCGGAACGTGCCATAGGCACCGCCTTCGACCGTGCCGCGGAAATTCGGCGCGCCTTCGCCCTGACGGGTGATGACATTGATGACGCCGGCCATGGCGTCATTGCCGTACAAGGCACTCTGCGGGCCCTTCAGCACCTCGATCCGGTCGATATCGACGGTCATCAGGCTGTTGAAGTCGAACTCGTTACCCGTGCTGGCGGCGTCGTTCACCTCTACCCCGTCAACCAGCACCTTGACCATGCCGGCTTCCGATCCGCGCAGGCGCAGGGTGGAGGTGCTGCCCAGCCCGCCGGTGCGGGAAATGGACACACCCGGCAGGCGCTTCAGCACGTCCAGCGCCTGTACCTGCTGGCGCCGCTCGATCTCGGCACTGTCGATGACATTGACCGTGCTGCCCACCCGGTCGTCCGATGTCGGCACACGGTTGGCGGTCACAATGATTTCCGCCACCTGCACGGCGTCGGACTGGGCCAGGGCGGCCGTCGCGGGCAGCAGGGCGGCAGCACTCAGCAGCATCGCGCGAAAAGACTTGTTTACCTTCACTTTTGACACCCTTCCGTTTCGTTCATGACGATACCGGACGGTGTGCGGACAAGAGGATGCGATGGCGGATCCCGAACGGGACGCCTTCCCCCTGCCTACCGAATGTCAGTTCCCGGACGGGGTCTGTTGCCCCCGATGCCGACCTGGTTCACCCGCGCACTCCTTCCGAAGCGCCTACGCGAAACGGTGAACCGTCCCATCAGGGCACCCCGCCCAATGGCCGCGCGACGCATTGCCGATGGCAGGTCTCCTGGCTTGCGGGTCGTCGATCCGCCCGGCCTTCCCAGTTTCCCAGTGGCCATATCGGGCATCACTCGCCGCTTACAGTTGCGGGGGCAGCCGTGGCTTTGAACACCGTTGCCGGTGACGTACCACGTTCCCTTTTCATCCCCTTGCGGGGAACCATCGATGTTTCCGTCTTATCCTGCGCCGCATCGAACCGGCAAGCACGCCGTGTGTCATGGCAGCCGGCAGCCTGGCTCATGCTTGGGGTGGGATCGTTCCCAATGAATAGTTTGCAACAATTGAAACTCGATCCCGCCTTAATAAATGACACACTTTCGTGGTATGTGCCTTGGTGCCAATTCAACACGACAGTAACATCCGGCCGTACACATGTATCGATCGGACCCAGAATCGTGCCTATTGGTCGTCATATGTCACGGACAGCGGGAACGGGGGCCGATCTTAATGCTTTCGGCAATGAAATCATCTTTGAAAACCAGATTACTGATGTCAGGCATTGCCCTGTGTCTGGCCCTGGGGTTGGGCCTGACGGCGATGGAGGCTTTCCTGTCGCACCGGACGATCAAGTCGCAGGCGCAGGAAACATTGCGCGAGGCGGCGGGTGAATACCAGCTGATTGCCGCTGATGTCATCGAACGCGCCATCCGCAACGCCACAAACATCAACGCAATGATGGAAGGCGGCGTCAAAAGCAATGGTTTCAGCCGGGATCTGGTTACGACCCAGACCATGGCCGCCGTCGGGGCCAATCCCAACATTGTCGGCGTCACCGTGGCGTTCGAACCGGACGGGTTTGACGGCAATGATGCGGCCGCCATCGGCCAGCCGGGAACGGATGCGAAGGGTCGTTTCGTTCCCTATTACTTCCGCAAGGGCGATGGGACCGTCGGCATAGAGCCATTGATCATGACGGTCGAGGCGGGGATCAAGGAATGGTACCTGGACCCGATCGAACTGAACCGGACATTGCTGACCACGCCCTATATCTATCCGGTCGAGGGCAAGGATGTGCTGATGGTGACGGTGTCGGTGCCCCTGCACCGAAGCGCCAAGGTTGTCGGCGTCACCACAACAGACCTGGCATTGACGGCGCTTCAGCAGCAGTTTGCCGATTTCCGGCCGCTGGGGGCGGGTGACGTCCGGTTGCTGGCCCACAACGACCATTGGGTGGTGCATCCCGATTCCGCCCGCTTGAACAGTGCATTGGAAAAAGGGGCGCTGGCCGATCTGGTCGCGCGCGTCCGGCGGGAAGGCCATGCTGTTCAGGAAATGCTGCCGCTGGATGGTGGCGACCGGATGATCGTGGCAGCGCCGGTGGCCTTCAGTGGCGTGAAGGAACAATGGACGCTGGTGGTGACCCTGCCCATCGGGGTGGTCAACGATGCCCAGATCGCCAACACCACCACGCTCGCCATCATCAGCGTCCTGTTGATCATGGCTGCCGCCATAGCCTTTGCCTGGATGGGTAACAGCGTGACGAAGCCGATCCTGGCCCTGACCGATGCCATGACCAGGCTGCGCCAGGGCCAGCTTGACACATTCGTTCCCGGTGCCGACCGTCCCGACGAAATCGGCCATATGGCGGAGGCCGTGCAGGAATTCCGTGACGGGCTGGCTGAGGCGGAAAGGCTGCGGGCCGACGGCGCCAGGCGGGAGGCGGAGGCGGAAGCGACGCTGCGCGCCGACCGCCAGGCGCTGGCAGAGCGGTTCGAGCGCGAGGTGGGCGCCCTGCTGCGGGCCGTCACCGACAGCGCGGGACAGATGCTGGACCAGATGCGCCAGATGTCCGGGGATTGTGACGACACCCAGCAAAGCGCTTCCATCGGCGCCTCGGCCGTCACCCAGGCCGCGTCCAACGTGCAGACCGTCGCTGCCGCCGCAGAGCAGCTGCGGGCGTCAATCGCGGAAATCGGCAGTCAGGTACAGATGTCCGCCACCGTCGCCTCCCGTGCCGCCGAAGAAGCCGGCACCGCCACAGGCACGGTGGATGAACTGACGCAAAGTGCCGAACGCATCGGCGCCGTCGTCAGCCTGATCTCCGACATCGCAAGCCAGACCAACCTGCTGGCGTTGAACGCAACGATCGAGGCAGCAAGGGCCGGAGAAGCCGGAAAGGGCTTTGCCGTGGTCGCATCGGAGGTGAAAAATCTGGCGACGCAGACGGCCAGGGCCACGGAAGAGATCGCCGAGCTGGTCGGCGGCATCCGCAATTCCTCCGGCGAGGCGGCGCGGGCCATGAACGGCATCGTGACCACCATCCGCACCATCAACGAAACGGCAACCGCCATTGCCGGCGCGGTGGAACAGCAGACGGCCGCCACGCAAGAGATTGCCCGCAATGTGAATGAGGCGGCGCGCGGCACGGAGGAGGCGTCGCGCGCCATCCAGGGCATCGCCGACAAGGTGCTGGCGGTGACCGAAGCGGCGGTGACGGCGCTGGACCGGGCCACCAAGGTTCGTGGCAGCGCCGGGGAGGCCGACCAGCAGGTTGGCCGCTTTGTCGCCCATATCCGCCAAGGCTGACAGAAGCGAAACGATTGCGGAACATCGCCCGGAACGGGTAAGGCTTAAGGCCCGATCCCGTTCCGGTGCCCCCGTCCGCCCATGCGCTTCCTGCACGCTGCCGACATCCATCTGGACAGCCCGCTGCTGGGCCTTTCCGCCCGCGCCGGGCATCGGGCCGACCGCCTGGTGGGGGCCACCCGCCGGGCGCTGGCCCGTCTGGTCGATCTGGCGGTAGAGGAGGAGGTCGCCTTCCTGATCATCGCCGGCGACCTTTACGATGGCGACTGGCGCGATTTCCAGACGGGGCTTTATTTCGCCGAACAGATGGCCCGGCTGGAACGGGCAGGCATCCCGGTCTTTCTGCTGCGTGGCAACCATGATGCCGAAAGCACCATGACGCGGCGCCTGTCGCTGCCGCCCAATGTGCAGGTATTTGACCATAAGAAGCCGCAGAGCTTCCGGCGCGACGATCTGGGCGTCGTCCTGCACGGGCGCAGCTTTCATACCCGCGATGTCACCGACAATCTGGCGGCCACGTACCCCGCCCCGGTGGCCGGTCTGCTGAATATCGGCGTGCTGCACACGGCCCTGGACGGCAGGCCGCCGCATGCGCGCTACGCGCCCTGTTCACCCGCCGATCTGAAGGCCAAGGGATATGATTACTGGGCGCTGGGCCATGTGCATGAACGCGCCATCATTGACCGCGACCCCTGGATCGTCTTCCCCGGCAATCTGCAGGGCCGCCACGCCAATGAAACGGGGGCGAAGGGCGCCACCCTGGTCACGGCCGACCGGGGATGCATCCTGGATGCCGCGCATGTCGTGCTGGACGATGTACGCTGGGCCCGGGTTGAGGTCGATCTGAAAGGATGCGTCGGCGAAGCGGAGATGGCCGATCGCATCGTGACGGCCCTGTCCAGCGCTCGCGATGATGCCGGTGATCGCACGCTGGCCGCCCGCCTGATCCTGACCGGACGTACAGCACTGCACCGCCGGCTGAAGGCAGATGCCGCTCGCCTGGACGCTGAAGCGGAACTGGCGGCGGCACGGGCCGGCGGTGATATCTGGATCGAGCGCGTGTCCGTCCATACCCAGGATCAGGCCGATGCGCCAACCCTGTCGGGCGACGCGCTGGCGGAACTGACATCCGTGCTGCGCAGCCTGCGTGACGATCCCCACGCCCTGGCGCCCCTGCTGGACGATATCGCCCAGTTGAAGACCCGCCTGCCCGAGGCGGCGCTGGCCGGCCTGGAGCTGGATGGCGAGGGGGCACTGACGGCGCTGCTGGATGACGCAGAGGCGCTGCTGCTGGACCGGATGGCGGGGGAAGGCTGATGCGCATCGACCGGCTGGATCTGGAACGCTACGGCCATTTTGACGGGACCAGCCTGGACCTGTCGGCGGGCGATGTGCGCCTGCATATCGTGCATGGCCGGAACGAGGCGGGCAAGTCGACCGCCCTCTCCGCCATCTGCGATCTGCTGTTCGGGGTGCCGGAACGGTCCGGCCTGGGCTTTCGCCATGGCAATAATGCCCTGCGCATCGGCGCGGCCCTGCGGCTGACCGATGGCAGCGTGCTGGAGGTGAAGCGGCGCAAGGGGCGGACGGCCACGCTGCTGGACGCCGATGGCGCCGCCCTGCCCGACAATCTGCTGGCCCCGCATCTGGGCGGGATCGACCGGGCGGGGTTTGAGCGGCTGTTCGGTCTGGATCATGAACGGCTGCGTCAGGGCGGCGACGCCATGCTGGCGGCCGGCGGCGATCTTGCCCAGACCCTGTTCCAGGTCGGGTCCGGCCTGTCGGGTCTTAAGGATGTCGCGGCCCGGCTGGTGCGTGACGCGGATGAGATCGGCAGTCCCCACCGCAAGCAGCAGTCCAAGCCGCTGTGGCAGGCGGTGGAGGCCCATGGCGAGGCGGCGGCCCGCATGCGCAACGAAGCGACCAGGGCTGACGCCTGGGACGCCGCCGTCGCGGCCGTGGAGACGACCCGCAGCCAGTTGACGGCCCTGCGTGAGGGGCTGTCGCAGGCGCAGACGGCGCGCAGCCGGCTGGAACGGTTGCGCCGCGTGCGTCCCCTGCTGGCGCGACTGGATGATCTGGCGGCGGCGCTGCTGGCCGCGGGCGACGGGCCGGATCTGCCCGACAGCCTGTTGGTCCAATGGCGTCAGGCGGAGGCCGGCCTGCTGTCGGCCGAACGGCAGGTGCAGACCGCCGGGGCCGAAGCGGATGCGGCGGAAGCAGCCCTGGCGGAGGCCGGCGAGGAGCCGGCCCTGCTGGCGCTCGCCGTCCGGATCGAAGCCCTGTATCAGCGGCAGGGAGAAATCGCCAAGGCCCGCGCCGACCTGCCCCGCCGCCGGCAGGACCGCGATCAGGCGCTGCATCGGCTGGAACGGGCGGCGCGTGATATCGGTCTGCCGCCCGATCTGGAGCGATTGGGTCGAAATGTGCCTGACCGGCTGCTGGTCGCCCGTATCCGCGACCGGGTGAAGGCCCATGCGCGCCTGGACCAATCGCTGGCCGACATCCGGCGGCGCGAAGAAATGGCTGCCGCCGCTGCCCGTCAGGCCGAACGCCAGCACGGTCCCGACGCACCCGACCCGTACGACCTGTCCGCTGCGGAGGCCGCCTTCACGGCGGCCCAGCGTCTGGGCGAGGTGGAGTTGCGGCTGTCCCGGGCGGAGCGGGCGCAGGCCGAGGGCCGCGGACGGCTGACGCAGGCCGTGGCCCGGCTGGGCCGATATGCCCACGATGCTGACCGCCTGGCGGGCCTGCCCCTGCCTGCATCCGATGCCGTCGAACAGCAGCGTCAGCGTGAAGTGTCGCTGGAGGCCAAGCGCCTGCGTCTGGCCGAGGATCGCCGGCAGCTGGAGGAAGAGGCCCGTCGCCATCGCCAGACCCTGCGCGAATTGAAGGCGGATGGTGAAGTGCCGACCCCGGCGGCGATTGCCGAAGCCCGGCGTCAGCGCGATCTGTCCTGGGCGGGCTTGCGTCCGCTGCTGGACGGCGGCGGGAAGGCCCCGGCCGATGCAGTCCCGGCATTCGAACACAGCCTGCGCACCGCCGACCTGCTGGCCGACCAGCGGGAGCAGGAAGCGACGCGGGTCGCCCGCTTTGTCCGTGCCGAAAGCGATCTGGCGATGTGCCTGGAGCGGCTGGACGATCTGGACGGTGACGCCGCACAGCTGGAGACGGCCGCCGCCGCACTGGCGGCGGAATGGACGGACATGTGGCGGCCATCGGGGATCGAACCCGGTGGACCTGCGGAAATGGCAGCGTTTCTGACCCAGGCCGCCGCTGTGCTGGCCACGCGGGAACAGCAGGGGCAACTGGTCGAGGCCGTAGCGGCGTTGACAGCCGAGGATGGGCAGTGCCGCCGCCACCTGACACAGGTATTGACCTTGTGCGGCGTGGCCGTCCCGGTGGACGGCACCCTGTCCGTGCTGCGCACCCAGGCCGAAGCCGCGGTGACCCGGGCCCGGCAGGCCAGCGACGCCGCCGCCCGGACGGCACAGGAACGCCAGCGCACAATTCTGGCGCTGGAGCAGGCCCGTGCCGATCATGACCAGGCCCTGGCCGACCTGACCGCCTGGCGTGACGGCTGGGCTGCCGATATGGACGCTATCGGTCTTTCTCCGCAATCCGGCCCGGCAGAAGCGGAAGCCGCCCTCAGCACCTGGGAGGATATCGCCGGAGAGTTGAGGGAGCTGCACGGGCTGGATCATCGCATCGTGGCGCTGGAGAAGGACATCGCACTCTATGTCGCCGAGACGCAGGCGGTGACGGTGGAGGCTATGCGCCTGTCCCCCCGTCTCGACCTGCCGGATGATGTCCAGTTGCTGCCCGCTGCCCTGTTCAGCACCCTTGCCGCCGCGCGGGAGCAGGCCGCCCGCCGGCAGGTACTGGCGCAGCGCCACGACAGGGCGCGGGAGGCGTTGCAGATCGCGGAGCAGGACCTGTCCCGTTGCCGCGATGCACTGTCGGACCTGCGCCGTCTGCACCGGCTTTCGGTGGAAGATGACGTGGCGGCCCTGGTTACCGCCGCGGGCAACCGCCGCACGCTGAAGCGACAGGAAGCCGCCCTGCTGGCTGAACTGGCCCAGGCCGGTGATGGAATTGACCCGGCGCAGCTGCGGGCCGATGTGGCCGATATCGACCCCGATGCCACCACGGCGGAGGCGACAGTGCTGGCCGCGGAGATTGACCGGGCGCAGGCCGACCTGCCGGAGGTATCAGCCCGGCTGCGCGATGCGGAACGTACGCTGGAGGAACTGCGCCAACGGGCCGGTATCGGCGGAGCGGCCCAGGACGCGGCCGATGCCGCGGCGCGGGCGGCAGCGTCGGCCGGGCGCTGGCTGCGGCTGCGCGCAGCCTCGCTGCTGCTGTCGCAGGCGGTTGAGCGTTATCGGGACCGCAACGAACATCCGCTGCTGATCCGCGCCGGGCAGATCCTGGCGGCCATGGCGGCCACGGGCGGCAACCCCATCCAGCGGCTGAAGGTCGATTATGGCGATGCCGATCATCCCGTGCTGGTGGGTGTGCGCGCCGACCGCAGCGATCTGGGCGTGGAAGGGATGAGCGAGGGCACGCGCGACCAGCTTTACCTGGCCCTGCGCATCGCGGCCGTGGAGGCGCATGTGCGCCAGTCCACCCCCCTGCCCTTCGTGGCCGATGATCTGTTCATCACGTCGGACGAGGCGCGCACGGCGGCCGGGCTGCGGGCGCTGGCCGAACTGGGCGGTGCCACACAGGTGGTGCTGTTCACCCACCATGAATATGTGGTGCAGGCGGCATCGGCCACCCTGGGCGACGCCGCCTGCATCCATCGGCTGGCCTGATTGCGTCAGGCGGGCTTGATCCCCTGCGCATAGGTGAAGAAGGAGGCTGGGTCGACCTCCCGCTTTACCTGCTGCAGGCGGGCATAGTTGGCACCGTAATAATCCTTCGACCAGTTGGCCAGACTGGGGTCGGGGAAGTTCTGGTAGGCGCCGACCGCGCCTGTGCTTTTGTTGGCGATCTCATAGAACAGGTTCTGCCAGTTCAGGTTCTCGGCGACCCGTTCCTTGCTGTCGGTGGGCACCCACCAGTTGGCTTCCACCGAGAACAGCCAGTCATAACCACGATGGACATAGGCCGTGGCGTCGGCCTTCACATCATTCACCGCACCGCCCGCCTGGAAGAATTTGAAGGCCACCGGCATGGCCGTGCCCGGCTGTTTGGCCGCGGCGGCGAACATGGCGGCCACAGAGTCCTTGGTAATCCCCTTGGCCAGCATGTAGCTGGACTTCTCCTGATAATAATAGGGGAAGGTCGCTTCGCTCAGATAATCCTGTGCGGCCCAATAGGGAATGTCCTTATGGAGGAACTTCTTTTCCGCCACCTTCCACAGGTCGCCGAAAATCCCCTCCAGCGTCTTGCCGGTCCCGGAATGCAGCTGCGCCAGGATGGAGATGGACATGCCGGTTCCCTGGCAGCGCTGCGCCAGGCTGGGCAGGGTGACGCTGATCTTGCTGCCGAACTCGTTGGGTTCGTTGGGCAAGGTGGTCAGCAGCGTGTGGAGCACCTTTTCCAGATCCTTGGTCCAGATCAGTTCACACACCGACACCTTGTCGACGGGGAAGGTCTGCAGGGTAAAGCCGGTATTGATGCCGAAATTGCCACCGGCGCCGCCACGGCAGGCCCAGAACAGGTTCCTGTCATTGCTGTCGTCCGCCAGATGCACGGCACCGTCGGCCGTCACCAGCTCAGTTGACCGCAGCAGGTCCGACCCGACGCCATAGCGGCGCATGTTGAAGCCGATGCCGCCACCCAGCAGGAAGCCGGCCGCCCCCACGGCGTCGCAACGCCCATGGGTGACCGTGCGGCCGATGCGTTCCAATTGCTTGTAGACGATGGAATTCAGCGTACCGCCCTTGACCAGGACAGTGCCCTTCGCCTTGTCGATAACCTCCACGCCGGTCATCAGCGACATGTCGATCAACAGGCCCTTGGTCGCTGAATAGCCCGCGTAATTGTGGCCGCCGGACCGCACCGCGAAAGGCAGCCCCATCTTCTTCACCCAGGCGATCGCAGCCTGGACATCCATGGCGGTGACACAGCGGGCAATCCCTTCCGGCAGCAGATCGTAGCGCAGATTGTTGGGCCGGCACACATCCGCGAAGAACGGATCGCCGGGGCGCAGGACGCCGCCGCTGACCTGCTTGGCCAGATCCGACCACGCGGAGGGCGGCGGGCAGGCAGCACCCCCCGCCAGCGCATCCGCCGCCAGGGCGGCAGCCGGCGTCATGGCTGCTACCTCTGCCGCCACGGCGAAACGGCCTACCCCCACCAGGAAATTACGACGCGACGGCTCAACGGTACGTAGCATGGCTATCCCTCCCAAATTATCTTTTAATCTTATAAGGGCATATGACTAACCGGTCAACTTGACCGTGTAGGGCATAGGATAGTTGCTAGTTTTCGGGGCCCCGTCCCGATTCCCGGTTAGATGGTGGCTGATGCCATACAGCACCATATAAATTGTATATTGTGGGGGCATGCGGACCGAACGAAATGACAATTCCAGGCCAGTTCGGATGGCCCTGGATTATCAGAGCCAAAGACAGGAGATAGATCCAATATAATGGTTAATTATAAGGAGATTTATGTTAACCATTTCTGTGAAATATTCCGGTAGCGAACGCCTGAACATGAAATGATCACGATCATGTAATAAATATTGCCCGAGCACGTCATCTTTACGCGGTAGAGGGGCCTCATCGCCTTTTCAGTCGCGGCGCGTTCTCGCGTCGTTGGCACCCATTGCAATGAGAAGACAAAATGAAGCTTCGCTCCGGCACTGCCCTGGTCGCGCTGTCGCTGACGGCCATGCTGTCGCCCGCCCTGGCACAGCAGGCCGCCACCGGCTCCGAACTCCAGTTGGACGAAATCATCGTCACCGGCACGCGCAAGGCGCAGCGGACGGCGTTCGACACGCTGGCCCCGGTGGACGTGATCGGTGGCGGCACCATCGACCAGACGGTGTCGAGCGAGCTGGTGGATGCGCTGGCCCAGTCCATCCCGTCCTTCAACGTACAGCGCCTGCCGGCGAATGATGGCTTGGCCTTTGTCCGCCCGGCCACGCTGCGTGGCCTGTCGCCGGACCAGACGCTGGTCCTGGTCAATGGCAAGCGCCGGCACCGGTCGGCCCTGCTGGGCAATCGCGGTGCGCAGGGGGCCGATCTGGCCCAGATTCCGTCCTTTGCCATCAAGCGGATCGAGGTACTGCGCGACGGTGCCGCCGCCCAGTACGGATCGGATGCGATTGCCGGCGTCGTCAACATCATCCTGGATGACCAGCCGGGCGTGCAGGCCTTCAGCCAATATTCCAAATATTATGAAGGCGATGGCGAGAACTGGCAGGCCGGCGCCCAGGCCGGCTGGGAAATCGGCCAGGGCGGGCATGTGACCGGCACGGTGGAATGGAACAAGTCCGACGCCACGTCGCGCACGCGCCAACGCCCCGACGCCATCACCTTCCAGCAGGCCAACCCCACCCTGTCCGTGCCCAACCCGGTACAGCGCTGGGGCCAGCCGGAGCTGGAGACGGTGCGTCTGGCGCTCGACAGCGCCCTGCCGATCAATGATGACGGCGCGGAGGCCTATCTGTTCGGCACCTATGGTCAGGGCGACGGCTGGACCGACTTCAACTGGCGCAACCCGGCCAGCACCAGCAATGTCTATAAGAATACCAGCCTGTTCCCCGGCTGGAACGCCAGCCAGGTCTATCCCACCGGCTTCACCCCCCGCTTCGGGCAGGAGGATGAGGATATCAGCGTCACGGGCGGCCTGCGCGGCGACATCGCGCAGGGCCTGCATGCCGATCTCTCCACCTCGTTCGGACGCAACCGCATCGATTACAAGATGAAGGAGAGCATCAATGCCTCCATGGGGCCGTCCAGCCCCACCAGCTTCGATGACGGGTCGCTGATCCAGGAAGAAAAGAATATCAATCTGGATTTCGTCTATGACTGGGATACGGGTGCCCTGTCCGGCCCCGTCAATGTCGCTTTCGGCGGGGAGCGGCGCGAGGAGACCTATGAGATCAAGGCCGGCGACCGTGCCTCCTGGCTGGTCGGGCCCGGCGCATCCGTCGGGTTGGCCACCGGGTCAAACGGTTTCCCCGGTTACAGCCCGGAACAGGCCGGCAGCTTTGACCAGACTTCCTATGCCGGCTATGTCGATGTGGAAGCGCCGCTGACCGACATCTGGACCGTCGGCGTCGCCGGCCGGTATGAGGATTTCTCCGAATTCGGCCATACGACGGACGGCAAGATTTCCACCCGCGTCGAGATTCTGCCGGAACTGGCGCTGCGCGGGTCGGCCTCCACCGGCTTCCGTGCGCCGACGCCGGGCCAGGCCAACAGCACCCGCACCTCGCAGGGGCTGGATACGGTGACGTTGAACACCTTCACGTCGGGCCGGCTGTCGCCATCCAACCCGGTGGCCCAGTATTTCGGCGCCAAGCCGCTGAAGCCGGAGCAGTCGACCAACCTGTCGGCCGGTCTGGCCTTCCAAAATGGTGACGGGCTGTCGCTGACGGCTGATCTGTACCAGATCAAGCTGACCGACCGGTTCAGCCAGTCCTCCAGCTTCACCGTCACCCCGGCCGTGCGCGCGCAACTGATCGCGCTGGGAGTGCCGGGGGCGAACACCTTCACCTCCGTCAGCTTCTTCACCAATGATTTCGATACGCGCACACGCGGCATCGATCTGGTCGGCACCTATTCCCTGCCCGTGGCCGATGGCACGCTGCACCTCTCGGCGGCGTATAACTACAACCAGACCAAGGTGGTCGGCGGGTCGCTGGAAGCCAGCGCCACCCAGCGCCGCCTGTTCGAGGAAGGGCTGCCCAAGCACAATGCCAGCCTGTCGGCCGAATATCGCTGGGACGCGTTCAGCCTGCTGGCCAAGATGCGCTATTACGGCCAATGGACGGACAGTTCCGGCAATGCCACGGGCGACATCTTCCAGACCTTCGGGTCGGAAAGCTTCGTCGATCTGACCGCGACCTGGGATGTCACCGATGCCCTGTCGGTGCGGGTGGGGGCCGAGAATATCTTCGACGCCTATCCGGACGAGGCGACGTTCCAGGCCAATCGCGGCCTGATCTATTCGCGCAACGCCCCCTATGACACGGATGGCGGCCAGTATTATGTTCGTCTGGACGTGCGTTTCTGATCGGACGGATATGAACAGCCTGACAAGACGCGGCCTGCTGCAGGCCGGCAGCGCCGGTGCCGCCCTTCTGGCGGCCGGCGGGGCCACCAAGGCGGAGCCTGTAACGGGGACGGGGGCGGCAGCGGATCTGCCGCCCTTTTCCCTACCGACACCGACGGGGCCGGAAGATGGCCCCTACTGGCGGGCGGTGGCCGACCTCTATGACGTCACCGACGATGTCGTGCAGCTGGAAAACGGCAATTGGTGCATGATGTCCCGTCCCGTGCTGGCCGAATATCGCCAGCATCTGGAACGGGTGAACCGCGAAACCTCCTTCTATGCCCGCCGTGCCTTCGGGCCGGATGCGCAGAAGGTGGTGGCACGGGTGGCGGCGCTGATCGGCTGCGGCACGGACGAAATCACCCTGACCCGCAATGCGACGGAGGCGCTGCTGGCCCTGATCGGTGGCTATAACAAGCTGCGGCCGGGCGATGCGGTGCTCTATGCCGATCTGGATTATGACGCCATGCAGGCGGGGATGCAGGCGCTGCGGGCCCGGCGCGGGGTGGAGGTCATCCGTATCGACCTGCCGGAACCCGCCAGCCATCAAGGCCTGATCGACGCCTATGAACAGGCCCTGACCCGGCATCCGAACGTGAAGCTGCTGCTGCTGACCCATCTCAGCCACCGCACGGGGCTGGTGTTGCCGGTGGCGGAGATTGTGGCCATGGCGCGCAAGCGTGGGGTGGACTGCATCGTCGATGCCGCCCATTCCATCGGCGTCCTGGATTTCAATGCCGACAGCCTGGGCGCGGATTTCGTTGGCTACAACATGCATAAATGGTTGGGCGCGCCGGTCGGCGTCGGCGTGCTTTATATCCGCAAGGGCCGCGTGCCCGACATCGACCCGCATATAGGCGAGGCCGAGGCCAAGCCCGACGATATCAGGGCGCGCGTTCATACCGGCACCCGCGATCTGGCCGCCATCCTGACCGTACCTGCGGCCATCGACTTCCATCAGACCATCGGCACGGGACGCTTGCGCGAACGGCTACGGCATCTGCGCGACCGCTGGGCGGAAGCCTTACGCGACCATCCCGGGTATGAGGTGCTGACACCCGCCGACCCGCGCCTGTCGGCCGGCCTGACCAGCTTCCGTCGCCGGGGCCGGACCAGCGTGGGCGACAACGCGGCCCTGGCCCGCACCCTGCTGGACGATCACGGCATCTTCACGGTGCTGCGCACGGGCCTGGGCAGCGGGGCCTGTGTCCGGGTGACGCCGGCCCTGTTCACGCAAGGTGCCGATATTGACCGGCTGCTGGTGGCGCTGAAGCGGATGGCCGCAGTGTGATGGGGGGCGCCCTGTCGTAGGTCGTGGTGAGGCGAAGCCGAAGCCCGACACCTTATGGCACCGTCGCTGTAGGTGCCTTTTTCCCGTCATCCCGTGCAGGCGCATGGGCGCTAAGTTATCCCCTTGTCCCCTTCCTGCCTCCCCCGCGGAAGCGGGGGTCCAGGGGCCACAAGAACCGCGCTTGGGTGCCCTTGGCCCCTGGATCCCCGCTTTCGCGGGGAAGGCACAATATTTCAAAGGATTGAGTTAGCGCCTGCGGGCAAAAGCCGGGGTGACGGTGGAGGATGCTTCAAGGTAAATCTCTCAGACTCTAATCCCCCAGCGCTGGCGCCGCACGGCGCAGATGGCGCAGGGGGATGATGCTGGACAGCAGGATCAAGGCAGGGATCAGGGCGAACAGGCTGGGGATGGCGGCGACGGCCTGCGGGGTCTGTTCCACACCGCCTTCGACATAGCCCACAGCCCCCAGCATCAGGGCGGCCAGCGCCCCGCCCAGGGCCATGCCCAGCTTTTCGCCGGCCACCCAGATGCCGGCGAACAGGCCGGCATGGCGGGCCCCGGCGGCGCGGTCATCGGCCTCCGTCGCGGCGGGCAGCAGGGCCAGCGGCAGCAATTGCTGCCCCGCCTGCCCGATCCCGGCCAGCAGGGCCGCCAGACAGGCAAGCGCGACATTGCCGGCCACGACGCTGTAGAGCGTGCCCGTACCGACCGCGCAGACGATGGTCGCCAGCAGATAGGCGCGCATGCCGCCGACCTTCGCCCGGATGCGCACCCAGACCGGCATTGTCAGGATGCTGCCGGCCGTCATGGCGACGAACAGCACCGCCACCATGTCGCCCGGCGCTTTCATCACATGCCGCACGGCATAGGGCAGCAGGGCGGCACTGACGGCGATCGACACCATCTGCACGACATAGGAAATCCACAACCAGCGATAGGTGCGGTTGCCCAGCAGGTGGCGCAGGGGCCGGACCGCCCCTTCCGCCGGGGCGGGCTTCGTCTGCCGGAAGCCGCGCGCGGCCAGGGCCGCCAGCAGCATGACCGCCCCGCCCAGCAGGGCCACGGTGATGCCCATCTGGGCAAAGCCGGCCCGGCCGCCGCCACCGGCCTGCACGATCAGCGGGGCCAGACCGCCGGCCGTCAGCACGCCGACACCCACAAACGCCATGCGCCAGGCGACCACACGGGTGCGGGTGGCGGCATCGTCCGCCACCTCCCCCGGCATGGTGACGAAGGGGATGGCGAAAATGGAATAGGCGCTGGTGGCGATGGTGAAACTGACGGTCACCCAGGCCAGGGTCAGGCGCCAATCATCCAGCACGGGCGGGGCGAACAGCATGGAAAAGGCCGGCGGGAACAGACAGGCCCCGGCCAGCAGCCAGGGCCAGCGCCGGCCCGTGCGCTGCTTGGTCCGGTCCGACAGCAGGCCGACGGTGGGGTCAAAGACGAACTCCCACGCCTTGGGCACCAGCACGGCCAGCCCCGCCCAGGCCGGCGGCACCGACAGCACTTCCGTCAGGAAGAACAGCAGCAGCAATTGCGGCGTGACCACGAAACTGGCCGCCGCGATGGACCCGGTGCCATAGGCCAGCGCCCGGCCGTGGGAAACGGTGGAGTGGGACATGGGGGCTCCGGATCGGGTCAGCCGATCAGCAGGCGCAGGATGCGGCGATGCAGATCGGACAAGGGCGGGCGGATCAGCCGGTCGGTCCGCGGCCAGCCGCGTTTGAACACGGGCTTCAGATGGCTGAAATTGTCGAACCCGTCCTGGCCGTGATAACGGCCGATCCCGGATGGACCGACCCCGCCAAAGGGCAGGTCATCCACGGCCACATGGATCAGCGTATCGTTGATGGTGACACCGCCGGCGATGGTCCGGGTCAAGGCCCGGTCGATCAGGGCGCCGTCGCGGCCGAACAGGTACAGCGCCAGGGGGCGCTCCCCCGCACGGATACCGTCCATGGCCGCGTCCACATCGTCATAGGGGATGATGGGCAGCAGGGGGGCAAAAATCTCCTCCCGCATCAGGGCGATATCGGCGGGCGGGTCGATGATGGCGGACGGGACCTGGCTGCGGCCGGGAGCCGGCGGGGACAGGGCCACCACGCGGGCACCCCGCGCCGCCGCCTCGGCCAGCAGGACGTCGGTGCGGTCGCGGCCCCGGTCGCCAAAGACGGATGTCATGCTGGCCGCCCCGTTCAGCACGGGGAAATAGGCCGCCACCCGTTCCTTCAGCGCCGCCAGGAAGGGCTCCACATCGCCGCGCGGGATCAGCACATGGTCGGGCGCCACGCAGGTCTGCCCGGCATTGGTGAATTTGCCATAGGCAATGTCGGCGGCGGCCGAGGCCAGATCCGCCCCCGGCAGAACCAGGGCCGGCGACTTGCCGCCCAGTTCCAGGGTGACGGGCGTCAGATTGACGGCTGCTGCCTGCATCACCATGCGGCCCACGCGGGTGGAGCCGGTGAACAGCAGGTGATCCAGCGGCAGGCTGGCAAAGGCCTGCCCCATCTCCGCCCCGCCGGTCACCACGGAAGCCACATCGGCCGGCAGGGCTTCGGCCACCAGATCGGTGATCAGGGCCGTGGTGCGCGGGGTCAGTTCCGACGGTTTCAGCAGCACGCGGTTGCCCGCCGCCAGGATGCCGGCCAGCGGACATAGCGCCAGTTGCAGCGGATAGTTCCAGGGCGCAATGACCCCGACCACGCCCAGCGGCTGTGGCTCCACCCAGGCCCGGCCGGGCTGCAGCGGCAGGGGCACGGGCCGCCGCCGCCGCCTGGCCCAGCCCTTCATATGCCGGTCGGCATGGCGAAAGGCGGCGATGGTCACGAACAGTTCGGCAAACAGGGTTTCATGCGCCAGCCGCCCGCCGAAATCGGCATCGATGGCGGTGACGAAATCCTGCTGCCGCCTGGCCAGCCCCGCCGCCATGGCCCGCAGCCAGCCCCGGCGTGTTGCCACGTCGGGACAGGGATCGGCATAGGCGGCGACGCGCAGCCGGGCGAAGGCGGCATCCAGTTCGGTTTCCATGGGTCAGTACTGCCAGCGCAGGTAACCGGAAATCTGGCGCGGGCGACCGTAATTCAGGGCGTCCAGACCGAAACTTTCCAGATTGTTGATATCGACGACGTAATCCTTGTCGAACAGGTTGGCGACCGTCAGGCCGGCCCCCACCCCGCCATCGCTGGAGGTCCAGCCCAGTGTGACATCGGCCAGCCAATAGCCGGACTGGCTAAGGCGTTCTTCATTGCGGCTGTCAAAATAGACCTTGGACCGATAGGAGACATTGGCCGTCAGCGAAACCTCGCCGATGCCGTCAATCTCCCGATGGTGACTGACCGTGCCCGTCAGCGACCAGCGCGGGGAGGATGGCAGGCGGTTGCCGTCCAGATCCTCGCCCTGCGACACGTAATCCTGATAGGTCGCGTCCAGGTATGAACCTGACAGGCCCAGTTCCATCCCGGCCACGGGCAGGGCCGTCAGCTCGAACTCCGTGCCCAGGATGCGCGCACTGGCGGCATTGTCGAAAGTCTGCACCGCCAGCCCGTCACGCTGGATCAGCTGGAAGACCTGCAGGTCCTTATAATCGTAATAGAAGCCGGACAGGTTCAGGCGCAGGCGGCGGTTCAGCCATTCGGTCTTGGTGCCGACCTCGTACGCATCCACCGTCTCGTCATCATAGGGCGCCAGGTCGGCCGGGTCGCGGGTATAGCCGCCAAAGAAGCCGCCGCTCTTGTACCCCCGGTTATAGGACGCATAGGCCATGGCGTCGTCTGTCAGCTTCAAGGATGCTGCCAGCCGGCCCGACACGCTGTCGAAGCTTTTGTCCGCCTTGTATTCAAACAGCTCGATGGCCTGTTCAACCGTGCTGCGATAGGTGAAGGACTTCTTGTCCCGGGAATAGCGCAGGCCGGCGGTCAGGGTCAGGCGGTCGGTGGCCAGATAATCCACCTGGCCGAAACCCGCATAGCCGTCCGTCGTCTGGCGGTAGGGATAGCCGACGACGGCCACGTTGTTTTCAACCGACAGGCCCGTGGGGTTGTCGGGCGTGATGAACATCGGCCGCAGGTCGCGCAGCACATCATACTGGCTGTCCGTGTCCAGATAATCATGCAGGTAATAGGCGCCGGCCACGGCCTTAACCTTGTCGCCGATATCGCCTTCGATCCGCAGTTCCTGGCTGAAATCGCGCTGGGTTGCCAGATAGGCGGTTTCGATCAGGTGGTTGGGGCTGGCGTCGGTATCCTCGGCATCGTCACGCTTGGCATGGTCATAGGCGGTGATGGAATAAAGCGTCACCCCGCCCAGGTCCCAGCGCACATTCAAGGTGCCGCCATAGAGGTCGACACGGTCGCGGCCGGCCAGATTGTAATCTCCGGCATAGGGATCGCCGTCAGTATCGGCATAACCCAGCGCATCGGTACAGGCGCCTGTGCCCATTGCCCCCTGGGCGCACAGCCCGTTGGGCCCGGCGGCGGCCGGCACCGCCGGCATCAGGCCGCGGGCCTGGGCATAGAAACTGTCGCCCTTGTTGCGGCCGCCATGGATTTGCAGCAGCGCTTCCACCTTGTCCGACGGGGTGAACAGCAGGCTGGCCCGCCCTGCCCAACGGTTGGTGGCGCCCACATCGCTGTCATCGGTGCGGTTATGGATGTAGCCATCGTCGCGCTGGAACATGCCGGCGATGCGGGCGGCCAGCTTGTCCGCCACGATGGGGGCGTTGGTGGCCGCCTGCAAAGTCACGGCATTATAGCGGCCATACTCGACCTGCCCTTCCCCGCTGACATCGAAGGTCGGGCGACGGGTGGTGATGTTGATGGTGCCGCCCGTGGTGTTGCGGCCATAGAGCGTGCCCTGCGGGCCCTTCAGCACCTCCACCTGCGCCAAGTCAAAGAACTGTCCCGTCTGGGCCAGCGGCGAGGCGACATAGGCCCCGTCGACATAGATGCCGACCGCACCTGATGCATTGGCATTGAAGTCGGACAGGCCGACGCCGCGAATGAAGATCTTGGGATTGGCCGAGGCGTCGGTGGCGGTGATCTGCAGACCCGGCGCCAGCTTGCTCAGGTCCCGTACATCGCGCACACCCTGGTCCAGCAGGGCATCGCCCGACAGGGCGGTGACGCTGACCGGCACGTCCTGCTGGTTCTGCTGACGCTTCTGCGCCGTGACGACTATTTCCTCCAGCACCGCTTCCTGTGCCATCACGGGGTGGGCGGCCAAGACCACCCCCGTCAGCAGCAGGCCCTTCAGCAGCTTGATCCGATTGTTCTTCCGCATGACCCTATACTCCCTGTCCAATGGCCCCTTTCGGTGCCCTCGCGGCCTTTGCCGCGTTTGTTGTGACGCCACCGCCAGGCCCGACCGGCGGTGACAGATTCAGGCGGAGACCGGGAATACCGGCCAGGCCTGGGTAATGTCGGTCCCGTCGAAAACCGCGATGGGACCGAATTGCAGGAACAGCGCCTCGCTCTGCCGCGGACGCAGAAAAATCCAATCGTCGGGGTGCAGGGCCGGCCGGCGTGGCCCCAGCCAGCATTCCTGGTTGCTGGATGGGCCGAACAGGCGGCTTTGCACCAGATCGGGGGGAGAGGCGGGATCGGCCAGCCAATGGCCGCCATGGATGAATTGCGCCTGGGCTGTGGCCGGCCGCAGCCGGGCCAGCAGCGACGACAGCCCATCCAGCCCCGGAAACAGGGCGGGATAGGCCACCTTCAGCAGCGGCGTGGCGATGAAGCAGGCCGGCACATGATGGGCCAGAGTGGCGATGTCGAAATCCGTGGGCTTCACAAAGGCGGAGCCGATGGCGACTTCGTTCCCCGGACTGTCCTGGGCATGCAGCGCATAGGTGGGGCTGCCGGCCGTATTCAGCACCAGCCCCTGCCCGCCCACCGTGCCCCGCAGCACATCCGCCATGGCGCGATAGGTCCGCCGCGCGGTGGCATCGGCCCGGGCGCGCAGGCCCAGGGCGGTCGGGATCTTGGCAAGATGCGGGTCATAGCCCATCAGGCCCGTGACCTGAATGCACGGATCCAGCCCGTCGAGCAGGGCCGCCAGGTGTCGCGGATCAGACAGGCCGCCGCGATGCAGGCCGACATCAATCTCGATATTGATGCGCAGGGTCAGGTTGCGGGCCCGCGCCAGGGCGCTGTACTGCGCCAGCCGTTCGGCCGTGTCGATCAGCCATTGCGGGCCCGGCCCGTCGGTGCCGGCAGCATCATAATGGGCGGCGGCAGCGGCAACGGGCAGCGGTTTGCCCAGCAGCAGGTCGGCACCCGGGGCCAGCCGCGCCATCTCCGCCAGCATGGGGCGGTTGAACACCATGTAACGGTCGCTGCCCAGCCGTCCGGCGATATGGCGCAGCAGATCGGCGCAGGGCAGCGACTTCACCACCAGCCGCACGGGCAACCGCCCGCCCAATGTCGCCGCCACGGCATCGATATTGGCGTCCAGCCGCTGCCGGTCGATGACCAGCACCGGTTCGGCCAGCCCGGCGCGGTGCAGCGCCGCCGACAGGGCGGTGAAATAGGGATCATGTGCGGCCGGGGTCCTGTTGCCGTCAGGCATCCATCAGCACCCCGCGCAGATAGTCGTTCAGGAACCGACCCTCGGGGTCGACCTGTTGGCGCACCGCCATCGCGTCTTCGAACCGGGGATAAAGGCTGGCGAAATCCGCCCGCTTCAACCGGTTCAGCTTTCCCCAGTGCGGCCGGCCGCCATAGCGGCGCAGGACAGGTTCGACCAGTTGGTACAGGAAGTCGTAATCGTCCTTGTAATAGGCATGGACGGCGATCGACCCCGTCATCCGCCCCTGGAAGGGCGACAGCCAGGCATCGTCGGGCGCGATGACGCGCGCCTCGATGGGGAAGAATACGTCGTGACGGTTCTGCTCGATCACCTGGATGACCGCCTTCAGCGCGTCCACATGCGCGTCCAGCGGCAGATGGAATTCCATCTCGTTGAAGCGGACGGGCCGTTCGTTGGACAGCAGGCGCCAGCTTTCATCCACCACCTTTTCTGCCTCCAGGGTGGACAGGACCTGGCGGGCGATCCGGCGGCGCAGGGCGGGTGACCAGCCCAGCCAGTCGCGCAACCGCTTCAGGTCCAGCAGCGCCTCATTATCCTGGGCCGGCGGGCGCGGGGTGGCCGGCGCGTCCGTCTCGTCATGGGTGATGACGGCCGTCATGTCGGTGAAGGGCAGATAATAGAATTCGATATTGCGGTGGGCCGTGCGCAGGGTCGGCCAGTCGGCCAGGGTCTTTTCCAGGGGCTGGATCCAGACATTGCGTTCCACCCGGCGCAGGGCGCTGTTGCGCAAGGTCACCTGGGTGATGATGCCGAAGGCGCCCAGCCCGACACGGGCCGCATTGAACAGATCGGCATTGCGCGTGGCATCGCAATCCAGGATCTCGCCATTGGCCGTGACGATACGGAAGCCGGTGACATTTCCATGCAGGGCCGTCAGGCCGGCGCCCGTGCCATGGGTGCCCGTGGACAGGGCCCCGGCCAAGGATTGTTTGTTGATGTCGGGAAGGTTGGCCATCTCCTGCCCGATGCCGGCCAGGGCAGCCCCCAGATCGACCAGCCGTGTGCCGGCCCGCACCGTGGCGGTTTCCGCGTCATGCGTCACCAGCCCCGCCATTCGGTCCAGCGTGATCAAGGTGCCCTGCGTCGGCACCAGCGGCATGAAGGAATGGCCAGATCCGACGGCACGTAGCGGCCCCGGTGCATCACGGACCAGCGTCGCCAGTTCATCCTCACCCGCCGGGGCGGCGCGCAGTTCGGGATAGGCGGATTGGATGCCCGACCAGTTACGCCACAGCAGGCGGCCATTGGCATCCTGGGCGGGCGGCGTGGCGGGGTCCGGCTGGACACCCACGCGGGATGCCGCCCAGCCACCGCCAGCCAAGGCGGCCGTGCCCCCCATCAGCAGGAAAAGTGAACGCCGTGATAACATGGCGATGAAAACTCCTTCAGGGGGTCTTGGCCGGCGGCTGGCTCATGAAACGGATCAGGGCTTCGTAATCGTCCGGCCGGCAGGCGAAGCACTGGCCGCCGGCCGGCATGCCATTCACCCCCTCCAGCACATTCTTCAGCAGGGCGGGCATGCCCTTGGCCAACCTGTCCTGCCATTGCGCTGCGACGCCCGTCTGCGGCGCACCGCTTTCGGGGTTGGTGTGGCAGGCCAGACAGGAGGTTACATAAATCTCTGCTAACCGCGCGTCGCTCGGGCGCAACGCGGCGATGGTGGCGGCATCCGGCACCGGCGGGTCGGACCGGCCGCAGGATGTGAGACCCAGGACGAGAAAGGGCAGACACAGCAACCCCGTCAGCGCCCGCATGCGCAAAGGCATCGGCATGGCACCTGGAAAAGCAGGATGGAGGACGAGTTGTTAGCTATAACTAACAATGAAGTTAGTGGTAACTAATTTCCGGCAAGCTGGCAAGCGCGCGCACGCGCATGGATCAAGGGTTACGCCATGCGTTCAGTGAAGGGATGTCAGAAATGGGGCTGGTGCGGGCCTCAGCCCAGCCCCTCGCGCAGGCCGCCCATCCACATGCGGGTCAGGCTGTGGCACAGCGGCTCGGGGGCCAGTTCCGGGTCTTCCAGAGCCATTTCAATGACGCTGTAACCGGCTTCCACGGCGATGCGACTGCGCCGGCGCAGTTCCACCGGATCGGCGTCCGGCAGCAGGGATTGCATCACCGCCATGATCCGGTCCGTCACATATTCATGCGATCCGGTCCGCACAGCCGACAGCGATGGCACGGCGCGCAGCGCCCGCATGATCCAGACGGCCCCCGGCACGGCTGCCGTGACCTGGATCGAGGAAAGCAGGAACTGGTAATGCGCGGCGATCAGCCCCTCGTACCCGCCTTGCTCATTATGATCCAGCCAGGCCTCCAGCACGGTGTTCTGTCGCAGCATCAGGTCTTCGCCCATGGCCGCCAGCAACTCGTACTTATCCTTGAAATGCCGGTAAAACACGGGCGGCGTCACGCCCGCCCGCTGGGCCACCAGATTGGTGGAGATGCGTTCGATGCCGACTTCGCCCAATAATTCCGCCCCCGCCTGCATTAAACGCTGACGGGTCGCCAAGGCTCGCGGCGACAGGGTAACGGTATCGATATCACTGCCAAATGCGGCGGGGGGCATGCTGCCTGATCTTTCTTGGAGGGGCCTTTAAACAACGGCCATTTACAGAAGCAGGAAATAGGGCGGGCGGAGCCAATTTTCAACAAACTTTAAGCAACGGCAGGTGGCAACGATCCTGGACTTTGGTCTCTCCTTCCAAGGCCGCATATCGGATCACGCGGCCAGCAAGGGCCACACTGTCGCGCAGCCAGACCCACGAATGCTGTTGCTTGCGAACGATTTCCCGACGGTCGGTTCCGGTAACAGGGGGCATGCTGTCTGACCCACATTTGAATATACCTGCCATGCAGACAAATATCCAAATGATGGTTCCTGCCCATCGCGGTGACTTGTCACGAAAACTTCACCTGAGTTTTTCGACCGGAAGCCGTAAATGCCCACAAGCGCAAACGAGAACAATGCGCATTCCAATATTTACTTGGCAGTGTGCCGCGAAGGAGAGTTTGAATGTCGCCGTCGAAAGCTCGTGGCGCCATGCCGCGCGTCCTCCTGCCTGTCGGCCTGATGGGCTGTGTCAGCATTCTGGCTCTGTCCGCCACCCTGGGCGCATCGGCGGCTGAGGCGTCGGCGGCAGATCCGGCGGTGCTGGAGGAAATCACCGTCACGGGTATGCGTCTGGCTGAAAAGAAGGCTCTGCAAATGAAGCAGAAGGCCCAGAACATTGTCGACGCCATCGTGGCCGATGATGTGGGCAAGCTGCCGGACCAGAATGTGGCAGAGGCCGTCAGGCGCCTGCCTGGCATCTCCGTCGCCAACGACCAGGGCGAAGGCCGCTATGTCATCATTCGCGGCACCAGCCCCAATCTGGCCAATGTGACCCTGAACAACCAGACGGCCGCCGCCCCGGAACCGGATGCCCGTCAGGTGAAGCTGGACGACATCCCGTCGGCGATGATCGGGTCGGTGGAGGTGATCAAGAGCCTGACCCCCGATCTGGATGCCAATGCCATCGCCGGCCAGGTGAACATCAACACGGTCAGCGCCTTTGACCGCAACAAGTTCTTTGCCACGGCCCGCGGCAGCATCGGCCAGTATGAATTGAACGACAAGCACCCGGTCGGTGCCGATTTCACCGTCGGCAATGTCTTCGGTGAGGATCGCCAGTACGGTCTGGTCCTGTCGGCCAATTATGACCAGCGGCCCATCCGGTCGGAAAACCTGCAGGGGTCCAGCAACTGGCGCACCATCGGCGGTTATGCCGTGCCCGACGATTTCCGCCCGCGCGAATATAACCTGACCCGCAAGCGCCTGGGCACCGTCGTCAATTTCGACTGGAATGTCAGCGACAGCGCGCGCGTTTATCTGCGCACCGCCTATGACGAGTTCAAGGACCGGGAGGTCCGCGACCAGTTCCGCGTGGAAATCCCCACCGCCATCACGGCACAGACGGCCACGACCGGCAGCTTCAAGGCGCGCGGCACCCGCTATGTCCGCATGCGCGAGGAAGATGACAATACCGTCATGACCAACCTGGGTGGCAAGTTTGAACTGTCGGCCGGCACGCTGGACCTGGACGCCACCTACACCCGCGCCGTGAAGGAAGACCCGCTGCGCAGCGAGTGGCAGTTCCGGACCGGCAACAACGCCTTTACCGCCACCTATGACCTGACCGACACGATCTATCAGGTCACCCCGGCCGCCGAGGCCTATAACCCCGCGCTCTACAGTGCCAAGAGCGTCAGCTATGACCATCGCAAGGCGGAAGAGAACCTGTATCAGGCTCGTGCCGACTATAAGCTGCCGGTCGATCTGGGGGATGACAGCTTCGTCAAGGTCGGCGCCAAATATCTGTCGCGGCACAAGGCGAACGACCGTGACTATGAAACCTACGACGCGTCGGGTTTCACCCTGGCATCAGCGTCGGTCGGCGCCGGGCGCGGCACCTTTGACGGTCGCTTCCCCATGGACCCGCGCGTCAGCTACGAGGCGGCGGAAGCCTATGTCGCCAGCCATTCCGGCACGCTGAAATACAACCTCTCCGGCTCGCTGGCCAATGCGCTGGCCAATGATTACCGGGTGACGGAGGATATCAGTGCGGCCTATGCCATGGCCTCGCTGAACTGGGACCGGCTGACCGTGATCCCCGGCGTGCGCGTCGAACATACGTCGGGCGATTACAAGGCCAAGGTCATCGCCCCCACCAGCACCGTCACCCAGGATTTCAACTCCTTCGGGGACAAGTCCTATACGGACTGGTTTCCCGGCATCAATGCCCGCTTCGATGTCATAGATGGTGTCGTGCTGCGCGGGGCCGTGACCACGGCCATCGGCCGGCCCAACTATGCCGATCTGCCGCCTTATATCTCCATCGATACGGGTGCGGCCACGGTGGCGCGTGGCAATCCGGACCTGGAGCCGCTGAAATCCACCAATTACGACCTGTCGGCAGAATATTACCTGCCCAGCCAGGGCATCCTGTCGGTCGCCCTGTTCCGCAAGGATATCGACAACCCGATCTATAGTGAGGCGGTGACGGTCACGAACGGCAGTTTCGGCGGCGTCAGCCTGCCCAAGGCCCTGGTGACCACGCCGCGAAATGCCAAGTCGGGCACCGTCAAGGGCATCGAGCTGAATGCCAGCATCCAGGCTACCTTCCTGCCGGCCCCGTTCGACGGGTTCGGCCTGTCGGGCAACCTGACCTTGACCGACAGCGAGGCGTCTGGCGTGTTCGGCCGTGCCGACAAGGTGGCGATGTTCAACCAGTCCAAGCGCGTGGCCTCTGCCCAGGTCTATTATGAAAAGGACGGGTTCCTGGCGCGCGTGGCCTATTCCTACCGCTCGGCCTATCTGGACACGGTGGGCACCGATACGGCCACCGACATCTATACGGCCGGCAATGGTCAGCTGGACGCCCGCGTCGCCTATGACCTGAACAGCCATCTGCAGCTCTATGTCGAAGGGGCCAACCTGACCGACGCGCGCTGGCAGCGTTATATCGGCAATTCCCGCCAGCTGGTGGAGACGGAGCGCTACGGCGCCGCCTTCAAGACCGGCTTCCAGTACAAGTACTGACCGGGTGCCGCCCCGCCGGCACCGGCGGGGCGGTCCGCATGGGGGATGCAAATGCGCAAGATGATGGGCGTGGCGCTGGTCCTGCTGGCGTCGACGACGGCGGGTGCCGGCGAAATGCCGGCCCAGCCGCCGGGGCTGGTGCTGGAAAAGGTGGCGATGTTCATGCGCCACGGTATCCGGCCCCCCACCAAGGAACCGGCCGCCGGTCTGGCCGACCGGCCCTGGCCCGCCTGGTCCGTGCCTTACGGCAATCTGACCGATCGCGGTGCGCAGGGGGCCACGCTGCTGGGCCGGTTCGACCGGCAATTCTTTGCCGCGCGCGGCCTGCTGCCGGCCGAGGGCTGCCCCGCGCCGGATCAGGTCGCTGCCCAGGCCAGCGCCAAGGAACGCGCCATCCGCACGGCCAAAAGCCTGCTGGACGGTTTCGCGCCCGGCTGTCCCATCGCGGTGAAGCACCCGCAGGGCGATGAGGAGGATAGCGTCTTCCACCCCCTGACCCATGACGGGGCGAAGCTGGACCCGGCCAAGGCGACGGCGGCATCGGCCGCGCGGCTGCCGCCGGGCGGGCTGCAGGCCGAAATCGCGCAGTACAAGGCGGAATTCGACATCCTGCAGCGCGCGCTCGGCTCCCAAAGCCCGGAATGGTGTACCAAGAAGAAGCTGCCAGCCGGCTGCAAGATCACCGACCTGCCGACCAAGCTGGAAACGGACGAGGAAGAAGGGCGTCCCGATGCCGGCGGTGCCTTCGCGCTGGCGTCCACCACCAGCCAGACCTTCCTGCTGGAATATCTGGAAGGCAAGCCGATGGAAGAGGTGGCCTGGGGCCGCATCAGCCGGGCGGATATCGAGGCGATGCTGCGTTTCCACCCCGTGAAGTTCAAATATGAAAACCGTGCGTCCTATATCGCCGACCGGGCGGCCGGCCCCATCATGCGCCAGATCGCGGGCGCCCTGAAGGATGGCCCGGCCAAGCTGTTCCTGATGGCGGGCCACGACACCAACATCGCCGATATTGCCGGCATGCTGGACCTGCATTGGCGCATCGACAGTTATCCGGCCGATGACACCCCGCCCGGCGGCGGCATCGGCTTTGAGCTGCTGCGCGACAAGGCAGGCCAGCGCCATATCCGCGCCTTCTACCGGGCCCAGACCATGGATCAGCTGCGCGACCTGCGCCCGCTGGACCTGAAGGCGGAGCCGGCGGTCGTCACCTATATGGACTTGCCCGGCTGCGCCAAGGGTGCCGACCGTACCATCTGCACCGCGGCGGATTTCTTTGCCCTGGTGGACGGGAAGATTGCGGGGGCCGGTACGCCGTAAACGCCTGAGATGCGCCTACCCCGTCACCCCGGCGAAGGCCGGGGTGACGGGGTAGGCGTCTGCCGCGATGAGACTCATATCGGCGCTGACCGCGCCTCACGCTGGACCCCGGCCTTCGCCGGGGTGACGGTAGAGAGGCTGGGAGGACGAACGATCCATCTTTGGGCTATATCCCTCATACCGCCTCCGGAACATCTCACCTCAACGAAACGCCTCTATTTCGATACCGAAACGTTTCAGCTTGTCGTAAAGCGTCTTTCGCGGCACGGACAGCAGGTCAGCCGCCGCCGGCACGTCGCCGCGGCTGTCACGCAGGGCTGTGGTGATCAGCTGCCGTTCGAACGCGTCCACCTGCGCAGCCAGCCCGCCTTCCACCGGCGCGCCCGTCAGCATGGCCGGCAGGCCCAGCGCCGCGCGGTCGGCGACATTGCGCAGTTCGCGGACATTGCCGGGCCAATTGTGCGACAGCAGGGCCTGACGGTCGGCCGGCGGAATGGTGACGGGCGGGCGGCCCAGCCGGTCAGCGGCGGTCAGCAGGAAATGGTCCAGCAGCAGGGGGATGTCGTCGCGCCGGTTGCGCAGCGGCGGCAGGGTCAGGGGCACGACATTCAGGCGGAAATAAAGATCCTCCCGGAACCGTCCCTGTTTGGCCAGCGCGCCCAGATCTTCCTTCGTGGCGGCCACGAACCGGATGTCCAGCTGGATGGACCGGTTAGCCCCCAACCGTTCCACGCGCCGGTCCTGCAGCACGCGCAGCAGCTTCACCTGCGCCGACAGCGGCATGCTTTCGATCTCGTCCAGGAAGACGGTACCGCCATTGGCGAATTCCAGCTTGCCGATGCGGGTCTTGGCCGCCCCGGTAAAGGCCCCGGCCTCGTGCCCGAACAGCTCGCTTTCCACCATGCTGTCGGGGATGGCCCCACAATTGATGGCAACGAAGGGCTTGGTGGCACGGTTGGAGAACTGGTGCAGGGCGCGGGCCACCATTTCCTTGCCGCTGCCCGTCTCCCCCAGGATCAGCACATCGGCACCGGTATCCGCCACCTGCCGGATCAGCCGCTTGACCGCGACCATGGCGGATGACCGGCCCAGCAGGGCGGCATCCAGCCCGTCCTGCTGGGTCAGCGCGTGGCGCAGCGCCCCCACCTCCGCCGTCAGGCGCCTTTTCTCCAGGGCGCGGGTGACGGTGGCGACCAGCCGGTCCGACGCGAACGGCTTTTCAATGAAATCATAGGCGCCGTCACGCATGGCGCCCACAGCCATGGCAATGTCGCCATGTCCCGTCATCAGCACCACGGGCAGCCCCGCATCCAGTTCCAGGCTTGCCCGCATCAGCGACAGCCCGTCCATGCCGGGCAGGCGGATATCGCTGACCAGCACATCCGCCCCGTCGCGGCGCAGCGCCGCCAGGGCCGGCTCGGCGGCGGGAAAGCTGGTGACGGGCAGATCGGCCAGTTCCAGCGCCTGTTCCACGCCCAGCCGCACGGCGTCGTCATCCTCCACCAGCAGGATACGCGGCATTTGCTCTGTCATGTCGGCTCCCCGGCGGGCAGGTCGATGGTGAAGATGGCACCGCCTTGCGGGCCGTTGGCGGCGGTCAGGCTGCCCTGATGGTCGCGGATGATGCCGGCCGAAATCACAAGCCCCAGACCCAGGCCGAAGCCTGGCTCCTTGGTGGTGAAGAACGGTTCGAACAGATGCGCCATATGGTCGGGTGCGATGCCGGGGCCGGTATCGGCGATGGTCAGCCGCACCTGCCCCCCGTCGCTCTGTCCGGTGACGGCGATCTGCCGCTGCTCCGCCCCTGCCACGGCGTCCAGGGCATTGCCGATCAGGTTGACCAGCACCTGTTCCAGGCGCAGCCCGTCGCATTGCACAGTCAGGTCCGGCTGCAGGTCGACCGCCATTTCCGCCCCCGTGCGCCGTATCTTCTCCGCCAGCAGGGTCAGGGCATTGTCGATGGCGCGGGCCAGGGATACGCATTCGGCCCGGTTGTCCGACCGGCGGGCAAAGGTGCGCAATTGCCCCGTGATCCGGGCCATGCGCTCGGTCAGGCCGGCAATGTGGGTCAGGTTCTCCCCCACCCGGTCCAGCTTGCCCCGCGCCAGAAAGGCGGCAGCATTGTCCGACAGGGTGCGCAGCGCTGCCAGCGGCTGGTTCAGTTCATGGGTGATGCCGGCCGACAGCTGGCCCAGGGCCGCCAGCTTGGCGGCCTGCACCAGCCCATCCTGGGCGCGGCTGAGATCCTGGTTGGCGGCCACCAGTTCGGCCGTGCGCGCCGCCACCTCCCGCTCCAGCGCCTCTGACGAGCGCCTCCAGGCCAGCCGCGTGCGGCGGCGTTGCCGCCAATAGAGCCAGGCCAGGGCCAGCAAGGCCGCCAGCCCCACCCCGCCCGTACGGCCGATCGTGCGGGCCAGATCGACACCGTTCAGGCTGGACAGCAGGTAGAAGCGCCAGGGCGTGCCTTCCACCGGGCTGGCCGTGGCGAAATAAAGGTCGCGGGCGCCGGCCACCGACACGGTGCCATCGGGGCCGGGTCGCCAGTCCAGGTCGCGCAGTTCCACCCCTTCATACTGGCGCGTATCGGCCAGGCGCACCTTCTCCGCCGCCGACAGGGGCGACAAAGTGCGGAAGGTCCAGTCCGGCATCGATGACAGGATGACCACGCCATTGCCATCCACGACCAGGATACGGTCGGCCAGCCCGGCCCAGGATTTCTCCACCGGCGCCAGCGACACCTTGACGACGCTGATGCCCAGGGTCAGGCCGCCCTCTTCCAGCGCGCGGGCGAAATAATGGCCGGGTTCGCGGCTGGTGGTGCCGATGCCGTAGAAACGGCCGGCACCCGACGCCAGCGCGTCGCGGAAATAGGGGCGATAGGCGAAATTGCGGCCCACGAAACTGTCGGTCTGGCGCCAGTTGCTGGCGGCCAGGGTGGTGCCCGCCGGGTCCAGCAGATAAAGCGCCGCCGCCCCCGTGCGCGCCGCGATCTGTTCCATATAGACATTGGCGGCGGCGATGGCGGCCGGATCATCCGGGCTTTGCAGGGCCGTGCGCAGGGTGCGCGACAGGGCCAGGATGGCGGGCGTGGTTTCGTGCCGGGTCAACTCGCTGCGCAGGCCGGCAATGTACAGCGCGCGGCGCGGCCCCGCCTGATCCAGCAGGGATTGCCGGGCGATGCCGGCGGCCAGCTCACCCCCCATCCAGGCCAGCAGAAAAGCCAGCAGGGCGAAGGCCGATCCGATCAGGATGGCCTTCGCCCTGCGACCGCTGCCGCGCATGGAGGATGGGGGGATCATGGGCGGCAGGATAGGCGACGTGGCGGCGGGACGGAAGCGGGTTTAAGTTGTATTCCGGTGATCGAAACCGATCATCGGCGCCGACATCAACGGGATGATTGTGGCCGCCGATGGATAAGGTGTTTAAAATTACGTGTGCGGGATCCACCAGCACATCAGACGCGGGCACGGGGAAGTCACAATGATAAAGACCTTGTTGTTCCTGACGGCCGCCTTGACAACCTCTACGGCCTCTACAGGGGTTATGGCCGCCAACTCGAATGCGTTGGGTCCACCCCAAGAGACAGCCTGCCAGGGAATGTATTTACCGATCAGTAATTACAATCGCGGGATCGTGGAGGATGCGATCAAGCGATGGAAGGAAAAGAGCCACGATGATCCACAGGCGATGGAGTACAGAGCGCCAGTCATTATGTCATTCAAAACGGAACGGTGCGTTCAGCTCGCCTTTACTACGGAAATGTTAGGTGGAGAGCCGATATATTGCTACGAACTTGAAACGGATAATGTAACGCGCATACTTGACGATGTTGAGTAACTTTTGAGGTAAATCACCGCCTTGATGGCGTCAGACAATGTGGAGAGACATTTTATTTTCATCCATGTGGCACGCGGCGGCCGTCGCCGCTGTACCAAGCCCCGGGGAGTGTACACTCCCCGGGGCTTGACTTTACTCCGCCGCGGCCAGGACGGGGCGCGGGGCCTCGACCTCGTCCACGCTGGGGTTGGCCAGTTCGGCCGTCAGCTTGTCCATGTCCAGCGCGCCTTCCCACTTGGCAACGACCAGGGTGGCCACGCCATTGCCGATCAGGTTGGTCAGCGCGCGGGCTTCGGACATGAAGCGGTCGACACCCAGGATCAGGGCGATGGAGGCGACGGGGATATGGCCGACCGTGGCCAGGGTGGCGGCCAGCACGATGAAGCCCGAGCCCGTGACGCCCGCCGCACCCTTCGACGTCAGCAGCAGCACGGCCAGGATCGACAGTTCCTGCCAGATGGACAGGTCGGTATTCGTCGCCTGGGCCAGGAAGATGGCGGCCATGGTCAGATAGATGCAGGTGCCATCCAGGTTGAAGGAGTAACCCGTGGGCACGACCAGACCCACCACCGACTTTTCCACGCCCAGCTTGTTCAGCTTGCCCATCAGGCGCGGCAGCGCGCTTTCCGACGAGGAGGTGCCGAGCACGATCAGCAGTTCTTCGCGGATGTAGGAGACGAAGCGGGTGATGGAGAAGCCGGTCAGACGGGCAACGACACCCAGCACGCCGAAGATGAACAGCAGGCAGGTGGCATAGAAGGCGGCCATCAGCTCGCCCAGCGACAAGAGCGTGCCCACGCCATATTTGCCGATGGTGAAGGCCATGGCGCCGAAGGCACCGATGGGGGCGGCCTTCATCAGGATGGCGACGATGCGGAAGAACACGCCCGAGGCCTGGTCGATCAGGTGCAGCAGCGGCCGGCCGCGGTCACCCAGGCTGTGCAGGCCGAAGGCGAACAGCACGGCGATGAACAGCACCTGCAGGATCTCCCCTTCGGCAAAGGCGCCGACAACGGTGGCGGGGATGATGTGCAGCAGGAAATCGACGATCCCCTGTTCCTTGGCCTTGGCGGCGTAGGAGGCGATGGCCTTGGTGTCCAGCGCGCTGGCATCGACATTCATGCCATGGCCAGGCTGCCAGACATTGACGATGACCAGGCCCAGGACCAGGGCGACGGTGGTCAGCACCTCGAAATAGATCAGCGCCTTCAGGCCGACGCGGCCGACCTTCTTCATATCCTCCATGCCGGCAATGCCGTGGACAACGGTGAAGAAGATGATGGGCGCGATCAGCATCTTGATCAGCTTGATGAAGGCATCGCCCAGCGGCTTCATGCTTTCGCCGACGGACGGATAGAAATGGCCCAGCGCCACGCCGATGGCGATGGCGACCAGCACCTGCACATAAAGGCTCTTGTAAAACTTCTTGCCGCCCGCCGGGGCGGTGCTGCTGGCGATCGATGCCATGACGCTTCTCCCAATTCGATGTTGACCATCGGTGGGTTGGGAGCCCCCCGGCCCCGTCCCGCCCTGTTGCATGCCTGTAGGCAGGAGACGTGCCAGAGGGGTCGTTTCATATGGATCAAGGGCTTGGGCACCGGAGCCGGGCGGATTTGTCCGGAAATCCAGACAGAAACCGGCCCGCCCGTGCGGATTTCCGGACAGGGCGGGCCGCTGTGGGGTCAGCCGGGAACAGCATTATTTTCCAAAACAATGATATGGATCGCATTCCGACGCCTTGTTGTTTACTTGCAACCGCCGGCACCACCCTGTTCCCCTCTTCCTTCAAAGGTTGTTTTAGGGTATCCACCGCCGCGGCGTAATCAGGTATACGTGGCTTTGCGTATCCCAACCGTCAACGGGATGCTGGTCGGGCCGAGGGTTGTTTTGTGCAAGAATCGTTAAATATGCCTCTACATCTCCGGGAAGATGAACTGTCCTGGGCAGGGGCACGGGTTCTTGTGGCGGGCGGCCTGGGTTTCATTGGCTCCCGCCTGGCTTTCCGGCTGCTTTCCCTGGGGGCGTCGGTCGTCGTGGTGGATAATCTCGACCCGCAGACCGGCGGTCATCGGGACCATATCGCCCCCCTGCAGGACCGGGCCGATATCCATATTGGAGACGCTGGCAATCCGGAATTGCTTCGTCAGGTCCTGCCTGGATGCGACTTCGTTTTCAACCTGGCGGGAAAGACCGGACACCTGGCCTCGATGGAGGCCCCCCTTGGTGACCTGGATGCCAATTGCCGCGTGCCGCTCAACCTGCTGGAGGCCTGCCGGACCCTGAATCCGCGGGCGACGGTGATCTATGCCAGCACCCGCCAGGTCTATGGCCGGCCCCTGCGCGTGCCCGTGGATGAACAGCACCCGCTGGCGCCCATCGACATCAATGGCGTCCACAAAGCTGCCGCGGAGGCCTATCACGGCCTTTACAACGCTGCGCATGGCTTGGATACGCGGGTGCTGCGGATGACCAACACCTATGGCCCCGGCATGCGGGTCAAGGATGCGCGGCAGAATTTCCTGGGTCTCTGGATCCGTCAGGCGCTGCAGGGGCAGCCCATCGAGTTGTGGCGGGGAGAGCAGCGCCGCGATTTCTGCCATGTCGATGATGTGGTCGGGGCCCTGCTGCGGGCGGCCCGCGTGCCGGCGGCCGGCCGGACCTTCAATGTCGGGGGCTGCCCGCCTGTCAGCATGGGTGAACTGGCTGAACAGATCATCGGTCTGTGCGGCGGGCGCAGCGGTATCGTCAACGGTCCCTTCCCGCCCGAACGGGAACGCATCGATATCGGCCATTACTACACCGACGACAGCCTGTTCCGGCAATTCACCGGGTGGGCACCGCTGATATCGCTTGCCGACGGGCTGGCGGCAACGCTTGACTATTACCGTGACGCCCTGCCGCGGTATCTGTAAGCCCATGCGCGTGCCCTTGAACGATTTGCAGCGGTCCAGCCATCGCGAGGGGGAAGCCCTGACCGCGGCGATGGGGCGCGTGGTCGCGCGGGGATGGTTCCTGGCCGGTCCCGAACTGACGGCGTTCGAAGCGGCCTTCGCCGCCTATTGCGGCCGGGACCATTGCCTTGGGGTGGGCAATGGCACCGACGCGCTGGAACTGGCCCTGCGGGGCCTGGGCATCGGTCCCGGGGACGAGGTGGTGACCGCCGCCAATGCCGGCTTCTATGCCTGCACCGCCATTCTGGCCGTCGGTGCCATGCCGATATTCGCCGATGTCGATGCCCGGACGCTGACCCTGTCACCGGCGGCACTGTCCATGGCGCTGTCACCCCGGACGCGCGCGATCATCGTTACCCATCTCTATGGCTGGCTGGCCGATATGGACGGGATCGCCGATGTCGCGCGCGCCATACCTATCATTGAAGATTGCGCCCAGGCCCATGGCGCTAGCCGTGGCGGCCGGCGCGCGGGTGCCTTTGGCGCCATCGGCTGTTTCAGCTTCTATCCCACCAAGAATCTGGGGGCACTGGGGGACGCCGGCGCCCTGGTGACCAGCGATGCCGATCTGGCCGTCCGGCTGCGCGCCTTGCGCCAATATGGCTGGCGCGAAAAATATGTCGTTGCCGAAAGCGGCGGCCGCAACAGCCGGATGGACGAGATCCAGGCGGCCATTCTGTGCCTGCGCCTGCCGGCGCTGGATGCGCTGAATGTCCGGCGGCGGCACATTCTGGAACGGTATCGCGCTGCCATTGCCGGTGCCGCCCCCGGCTGGACACTGCCGTTCGGGCCGGATCACGCCGCCCATCTGGGTGTGGTCCGCACGCCGGACCGCGCCGGACTGGCCGCAGCCCTGGCCCGGGCCGGGATCGAAACGGCCATCCATTATCCGGTGCCCGACCATCGGCAGCCGGTGCTGCGGTCGCTGCCGGCCGCTGCCGTCAGCCTGCCGGTCACGGAACAGGCGGCGGGACAGATCCTGACCCTGCCCTTGTTCCCCGACATGACCGACGCAGAGGTCGATCATGTCGCCACGACCCTGGCCGACGCCTGGGTCCCGTTTCCCTGATCCGGACGGGGCCCGTCAACCGCCGCCATGGATGGGTTGTCAGGGTGGGGATGGCTGCTGCGGGGCGTCCTGCCGGCCGGTGGTATCGCCGTCACAGGACCAGACCTGCAACCTGTCTGCCAGGGGCCTTGGACGATACAAGGCCAGAAAGGCCGCCTGCACGCTGGCCGGCGTATGGGCGTCTGGCGCAAACGGCGCCTTGCTCTTTGTCAGCCAGTAGCGGCCGTCGCACCGGGTAAGATAAAGATCGATGAAATGCTGGATGGCCTCCGGCTTGCCCAGATCGATCCAGGCGTTATAGGTCAGGATCAGGGGCACGCCCTGGCCGGTCAACCAGGTGATCTGCCGGTTCAATCGGCTGTCCGCCGGTGAGATGGCGATGGCAGCGCCCGGATGTGCCTGCATGAAATCCTGAATGGACCGGCGCAGCGCCACATCCCGCGGCGCACTGCCCAGAATGTCGGCCATCTCCCGCACGGCATGGTGCGCGCCCGTCGCCATCACCAGCAGAAGGGCCAGGGACTGCCCCACGGCACGCGGCGACCAGCCCGGCCGGGCATCCACCGCACGGGCCAGCAGCAGGATGGCATAGGGAAGCAGGGGCGTAAGATGCCAGACAAAGGCCCCCTCCAAGGCGCCCAGCGCGCTGGCCACCAGCAGACACAGGGCCAGACCCAGGATCATCGCCGCGTGCGCCCGGCGTTCGGCCGACGGCAGCAGCAGCGTGGGAAACAGCAGCAGTGTCGACACGACAAGGTTCGACACAAAGCTCCTGATATAGAAGGCCCAAGGCTTCACCGCGGCCAGATAGGCCAGATAATCCCCCGGCGTCGCCCCGGTGGCGATGAAGGGCAGCAAGGCGCCGGCCAGACCACTGGCCCCGGCCCATAAGATGAAGCGGAAGGCGGCGCCCGGACTGTGCAGGGGCAGTGCTGCCAGCAGGGCGGGGCCGATATAAAGCGCGCCCGTCGGCTTCAACGCGGTGGCAAGGCCGGCACAAAGGCCCAGCGCCAGCGTGCGCCGGACACCGGCCGGCCCGGTGACGGCGGCCAGGGACAGGCTGGCCAGCAGCAGCAGGAAGGGATCGGTGCGGAACCCGACACTGGGATATGTCAGCAGCACCAGCCCGACCATCCAGGCCATGGCGAACCACAAGGCCGCCGTACCGGCCGCTGAACGCCGGATCGCATATGCGGTCACAAACAGGGCCGCCATCTCGGCCAGGATGCCCGGCACGGCCGTCGCCCAGGTGCCGATGCCCCCCAGGTCCTGCATGGCGGCCAGGATACGATAGATCAACGGCCCATAGAGCAAGCCGTAATAAAGACCGTCGCTGGGCAAGGGGTAGAGCGGCTGTCCCCGCAGCCAGGCCGCCGCAATGGCGGCGATGGATTCGTTCCACGGGTCCAGCGGACCATATCGCAGAACCACGCCATATTCGACCAGCCGCAGGATGATCGCCCCGGCCGTGACGGCGGCAATCAACAGGCTGGCCGCCTGCGCCCATCGCTGTGCCAGCGGGCGTGCCGACAGTCGGGCGGACAAAATCACGGCGATCAGGGCAAGGCCCGCACCCACGATGACGCGGGGCGGGCTTTGTATCAGTTCCGCCAGGGTCATGGCGCACCCCCTGCCGTCCCCCGATCATCCTGATCGGCCCGGCGGTCGGTCACGGCGCGGATGGCATATTGCGGGCGGGCACTGACGGTCTGGAAGGTCCGGCCGACATATTCACCCAGCACCGCGATCATCAGCAGGATGACGCCCGACACCAGCAACAGGGCCGACAGCAGGCCGGCGCCGGCCGTGACGGGCATATCCTGCAGCAGGTGGCGGACCAGCAGGACGCCCCCCAGAAGGGTGCCGCCCCCCGCCGCGACGATCCCCAGCAACCCGCTGAGACGCAGGGGCACGGTGGAGAAATTCAGGGCAATGTTCAGCCACAGGCGGATCAGCCGCCGCAGGGTGTAATTGCTGTGCCCTTCCTGGCGGGGCAGATGCGCCACCTCCAGCCGGCCGATGGACCGCGTCACCTGCAGCACCAGCCCGTCGACATGGGGAAAGGGTCCGACATAGCGGCACACCTCCCGCGCGGCGAAGGCGGACAGGCACCGGAAGCTGGACAGGTACAGGCCGGGCGGCAGGTTGAGCAGCAGTGCTGCGGTATGATTGGCAAAGGCGCTGCCCAGGTTGCGGAACAGGCTGTGCCGCTTGCGCGCATAGTAGGTGTAGACCACGTCATGTCCGCCATCGCGCGCGAAGGCATAAAGGCGCGGCACCTCTTCCGGCGGGTTCTGCAGATCATCATCCATGGTGATGATGAAATCGCCCCTGGCCAGACCCAGCCCCGCCATGACGGCATGATGTTCGCCGAAATTGCGGGACAGCTGGGCAAAGGTGACGGGCACACGGGACGCCGCTTCGGCCAGCTGTGTGCAGACCTGCCGGCTGTTATCGGCGCTGCCATCATCCACCAGGATGATTTCATGCCCGCCGGCAATGGTCAGGCCCGACAGGGCCGTGACCAGGGTGCCCACGGTCTGTGCCCCATTAAAGACCGGGATCACGATGCTGAGGGCGCAGGCCGGCTTGTCCATCGCTGATGTCATGATTTGACCGCCAGCGCCAGAACGGACCCGCCAAAGGGCAGAGGGATGTTGCGACCAAGCACAAGACGCTCCAGCCCGCACAGGGAGGCCAGAAGCTGATTGCCGAGACCGGAGAAACGCCCGACATCGGAGGTATCACTGCCCCGCCACAGCTTTCGCCGGGCCACCATCAGGGGAAACAGTACCATGTTCCAGTAGGTGACGAAGACCGGCCTGAAACCCGCGTCGCACAGCCGTTGGCGCAACTCCCCGGCGGTCGTGCGCCGGGCGTTCGCCACCTGCCGGTCATGATCGGCTGTCAACCAGGCATAGGCGGGATAGTTCACCAGATAAAGGCCGCCCTTTTTCAGGCACCGATGCGCTTCAGCCATCGCCGCTGCCTCGTCCACACCAGCAATGCTCAGCACGTCGGTGGACAGGACCAGATCCATGCCGGCATCTCTGAAGGGCAGGCAGTCCACACGCGCGGTGGCCGTAGCGGCAACCGTCTTGGCCCGGGTCCACCGACAGGCGGTTTCCGACAGATCGATCCCGCAGATCGTCGCCCGGGGCCAGGCCTGCTGCAACCGGAGCATAAGCCCCCCTGTCCCGCAGCCCGCATCCAGAATGAAAGGCGCATCCGTGGCCAGATGACGGGCGAGGCAAAGCAAGGTCAGTTCATGCAGGCATTGGTACCACCACATCGTGGCGTCCGCCTTATTCATCAAGGCGTACTCAATGTCATCCATCAAGGTCTTCCCCCGTCGCCGCCGGCGTTCGGTGATCATCGGCCCTCCTACATGTTTGCGCGAACATATGCCAGCGGGGATTGCAACGGAAGGTCGGGATGACAGGCCCGGATCACCCTGGTGCACGGACCGAAGCGAATATTCCAGATATATCGGATTTGGGCTGGATCAGGGCTGGACAAATCCCCGACGCCGACTTATATCCGATATATCGCGTTACTGATCGATATGGAGCTTGGATCATGAAAGGCTTTTTGTTTGGCCGCCGCCTGATGTGGGGTGGCGGAGGCCGTGATGGCTGGGGGTTCGGCCATGGGCGGCATGGGCACGGTTTCGGCCATGGCGGCGGCGGCCGGGGTGGACGCGGCGGTTTCGGTCATGGGGGCCTGCGGCTGGTGCTGCTGTCACTGATCGCAGAGAAGCCGGCCCATGGCTATGAACTGATCAAGGCCATCGAGGAACGGTCGGGCGGACGCTATGCCCCCTCCCCCGGCGTGATCTATCCGGCGTTGAGCTGGCTGGAAGATGGCGGTTTCATCAGCATCGCCGTGGGCGAGGACAGCCGCAAGCTGGCCAGCATCACCGAGGCCGGCCGCACCTATCTGGCCGAACAGGCGGACGAGGTGGAAAGGCTGCTGGCGATGATGGGCGATGGTGGTGGCGGGCGGGACCGCGGCACCGACTTCGCCCCGCTGTTCCGGGCCATGGACAATCTGAAGGGCGCCCTGCGCACCCGCGGCATGCGCCCCCTGTCCAAGGGTGAGATCGAGAATATCGTCGACTGGATCGACGAGCTGGCCCGCAAGATCGAAAGGTCGTGACCATGGCACCCGATATATCGGAAAGCAGCCGCGCGCCCCTGCGGGTGCGTTTTGAGCCCAAGCGTCGGGAACTGCGCGTCACGCACAAGGTCGCGCTCAGTCCGCATATGCTGCGCATCGAGTTGACGGGCGATCTGTCGGACTTCCGCTCGCTGGGGTTTGACGATCATGTGAAGCTGTTCCTGCCCGATCCGGTGACGGGCATTCTGACCCTGCCCGATTTCGGGCGGGAACCGCCGGCCGATGCGCCGCGGCCGATCATGCGCGATTACACGCCCGTCTGGTTTGACACAAAGGCGGGCCTGATCGTGCTGGAATTCGCCCTGCACGGGCAGGACGGGGATATGGGACCGGCCACGCGTTGGGCCTTGGAGGCCAGACCCGGCGACATCCTGCATATTGGCGGGCCACGCGGGTCGCAGGTGCCATCCAGCGCCTTTGACGCCTATTTGCTGATTGGCGATGACACGGCCCTGCCCGCCATTGGCCGGCGCCTGCGGGAGGCAGCAGCCGGCACACGCATCACCGTGCTGGCGCAGGTGACGGGACCGGAAGATCGATTGTCCTTCGAAACCCGTGCCGATGCCGAAATCCATTGGGTCTATGGTGGCGGGCCGGCAGCGGTGCCGGCGTTGCAGACGGCGCTGTCCGCCCTGACCCTGCCCGGTGGCGATATCAGCGCCTGGGTGGCGTGCGAGGCGGAACAGGCGCGTCAGATCCGCGCCGCCCTGCTGGAACGCGGGCTGAACCCGGCCTGGATCAAAGCCGCCGGCTATTGGACCCGCGGGCAGGCGGACAGCCATATGCGCATTGAATGACGCCCGTCATTCCGATCGCCGCCATCCGACCCAGGCAATGGCCAGGGCCACGCCGACATGGGCCAGGATGTCGGCCACCGATCTTGCATCGTCCCAGCGCGGAAAAATATCCGGCCAGCGCAGGGGCAGGACCACCAGATACATGACGACATAGAGTCCCAGCCCATATGCCAGGGCCGATGGCCAGCGGTGACGGCGAACAAGGGCCGGGCGGGTGAAAACCAGCAAATAGAAGGCGGCCATCAGTGTGGCTACCGTAACATGGGTGGCCAGTCCCAGGGCGGCCGTGGCCATGCCGCCATCCTTGGCGGCTGGTCCCAGCCAGCCACCGGCCACGCCCTGCCAGACGCGCATCACGGGCACACCGCGCACCATGCCCGACAGGCTGGCATAAAGCCCATCGACCGACGCCCCGGCCAGGCCGGCCAGCAGGATCGTGATCACACTGGATTTACCGCTGTCGTCTGTCATCGCCCGATCCCCCCTTCTTGTCGTTCATGTCAGGTTACGGCCGATGACCGCAGGTTCTGGGACCAATCGCGGGGGCCTGCAAGGGACCGCTTGCCGGGTCGTAGGCGACGGCGGTAAGAGGGCGAAGGGCAAGAAGGATCGGATCATGCTGGATCGGACGCTGGCGGAGAAGTTCGCAACTCTGGCGCTGGGCCATGTCACGCGGGAATATCCCAACAAGCTGGACCATGTGCTGTCGGCGCCAGCGGACGTGTTGGGACCGCGCGACCTGCACCCGATCTTTTTCGGCAGTTTCGACTGGCATTCCTGTGTGCATGGCTATTGGCTGCTGGCCCGGCTGCGGCGGCTGTTCCCCGACCTTGCGGCGGCAGGGGATATCCGGGCCCTGTTCGATGAATATCTGTGCGATGACAAGGTGGCGGGGGAACGGGCCTATCTGGCCCGGCCGCTGTCGCGCGGGTTTGAACGGCCCTATGGCTGGGCCTGGCTGCTGGCCCTGGCGGCGGAACTGGACCGGCAGGGGGATGCGGACGGGCAACGCTGGGCGGCGGCGCTGGCCCCGCTGGCACGCGATTTTGCCGACCGGCTCCGGGCTTTCCTGCCGCTGGCCACATATCCGGTGCGGGCCGGCACCCATGGCAATACCGCCTTCGCCCTGACCCTGGCTTTGGAGTATGCGCGCCAGCTGGGGGATGCGGGGCTGGCCAGCCTGATCGGGGAAAAGGCGTTGGCCTGGCATGGGGGTGACCGCGATGCCCAGGCCTGGGAACCGTCGCAGGATGATTTCCTGTCACCCACGCTGATCGTGGCCGAACTGATGCGCCATGTGCTGCCGGCGGGTGATTATGCCCGCTGGCTGGCGGGTTTCCTGCCCCGGCTGGCGGTGGGGGAGCCGGCCGTGCTCTTCACCCCCGCCCTGCCCAGCGACCGCAGCGATGGCAAGATCGCGCATCTGGACGGGCTGAACCTGTCACGCGCCTGGTGCTGGCGCGGCATCGCCGGCACTTTGCCCGACCCCGCCCGCGCCCTGGCCCTGGATGCCGCCGACCGGCATCTGGCCGCCAGCCTGCCGCATGTGGCCGGCGATTATATGGGCGAACATTGGCTGGCGACTTTTGCGCTGCTGGCGTTGGGCCAGCCGGTGCAGGAGGATCTGCAAAGCCAGATGGGCCGGAAGATAGGGCAATGGAACGCCCTGATCGCAGAGGGCCCATCTGTTGCCGGTGAATATGACCAATTGTAGGTAAATATTCCTTGAAGTCATCGTGGGGATCACCTACCCTCTCCTTTCTCCATGAACGATTCTGTCCGCATACAGGGCCCGGCTTGATCGCCGGGCCCTGTATGCGTTGGGGCGATGGAAAGGGGGTGAGGCATGTTGGACAAGCTGATTGCCGGCCTGCTGGGCGGCGGGGTGCAGGCGCTGGCGGGGGCGGTGACGCCCTTTACCGGCGACAAGGTACAGGAGGAGCAGAGCCGCCATGGCGAGGCGCTGGCCCGATTTCAGCAGTTCGGCGCTGAATTTGCCGACCGTCAGGGCCGGACCTGGTGGGATAGTTTCATCGATGGGCTGAACCGGCTGCCCCGGCCGGCCATGGCGCTGGGGGTTATCGGGCTGTTCGTCTGGGCATCGGCCGATCCCACGGGCTTTGCCGCGGCCGCCCAGGCCTGGTCCCTGATCCCCGACGAGATGTGGATCGTGCTGGGGGCCGTCGTCACCTTCTTCTTCGGCGACCGCACCCTGTTGGCCGCCCGCCGGTCCCAAGGACCGACGGCGGCACAGCTTCAGGCGGTGCTGGACCTGCAAAGGCAGATGCAGGCCCTGCGGCCGATCACCGACGATGCCTATCGCCGGGAAATGGCCGATGGATCAAAGCCGCTGTCGGATGAAGCCATCCGGGAATGGAACCGGCGGCATGAGAAGGTCAACGCTGCGCCAGGGCCAGCTTCGCCGCCAGGGCGATGAACAGCAGGCCGGCCACCCGGTTCAGCCAGCGCTGCGCCCTGTCGGACGCCAACAACCGGCGTGAAAGGAAGCCGGCGGCCAGCGCAATGCCGGTAAAGACCGACAGGGCGGACAGGATGAACAGCAGGCCCAGCAGCGCCACCTGTGCCCCCACGGGGCCGCCATCGGCGGTGATGAATTGCGGGAAGAAGGCCAGGAAGAAGATGGCGACCTTAGGATTGGTCACATTCATGACGATGCCGCGCAGGTAGAGGCGCAGATAGGGCTGGGCCTGCCCTTCCGCCGCCTGTGCCGATGCCGGGCCGGCGCGCAGCGCGCCATAGGCCAGATAGAGCAGGTACGCCGCCCCCGCCAGTTTCAGAATGGTGAAGGCCGTTTCCGACTGCTGGAACAGGACGGCAATCCCAAGGGCGACGGCCGTCGTATGCACGATCAGCCCCGTACAAAGGCCCAGGGTCACCGCCACCCCCACCCGCCAGCCGCGCAGCGCCGACTGGGTCAGGACGAATAGATTGTCCGGCCCGGGAATGAAGGCCAGGATGACGGAGGTGGTAACGAAGGCGACCAGGGTGGCGGCATCAGGCATCGGGGGGCCCTGCGGAAAGGAAAGCGACCGGCTCTCACCCTATCGGTGCCGGTCAGCGCGCGTCCAGCCCCAAGGCCACGGCGCCCAGCACGCCCGACAGGCCACCCAGCCCCGGTTCCACGATGAAATCCCCCGGCGGCGGCAGGGGGATATAGCCCGCCAGATGCCGGCGCAGGGCGGCATCCGCTCCGGCGCGCACGCCCGGCCGCTGCCCCACCCCACCACCCAGCACGATGCGGCGCGGAGCCGTGACCAGGCACAGGCTGACGCAGAGCTGTCCGACATAATCGCCGACCAGATCCCAGACGGGATGATCGTCGGCCAGGGATTCGGCCGGTTGGCCCACCCGGTCGGCGATGGCGGGACCACAGGCCAGCCCTTCCAGGCAGTCGCCATGGAAGGGGCAATGGCCTTTATAGGGGTCGCGGGTCGGGTCGCGGCGGACCAACAGATGGCCAGCCTCCGGATGCAGGGCGCCATGCACGGGCCGGCCATTGACCACCAGCCCGACGCCAATGCCCGTGCCGACGGTGATATAGGCAAAGTCGGACAGGCCGCGCGCGGCGCCCCACCGCCCCTCCCCCATGGCAGCGCCGTTCACATCCGTATCCAGCGCCACAGGCACACCAAAACGGTCAGCCAGCGGCTGCGCCAACTTGGTCTGCGACCAGCCCGGCTTGGGCGTGTTGGTGATGCGCAGGCCGCCGGGATCGGTGGGGTCCAGGCAGACGGGGCCGAAGCTGGCCATACCGATGGCATCAAACGGGCCCAGCCCGGTCAGGGCATCGATGATGGCCGCCATGGTGGTGGCGGGATCGGTGGTGGGGATGCGGATGGTCGAGCTGAGATCATCCGGTCCGCTGCCGGCCGCCACGACAACCTTGGTTCCACCCAGTTCGATACCGGCGACGCGCATGGCTTTGCCCTTTCCCATTCAGCGCTGATAGAGCCAGCACAGACCCCAGGGCCGCACTGTAACGCCCGTCGGGTCGATCACGCCATCTTCCAGCAGGTCGGTCCAGGCGCCAGCGCCAAGCACAGCCGACAGGTCCGCGCGCATCACGCCGCCAGTGAAATTGCCCAGACAGACCAGCCGTTCCCGTCCGTCCGTGCGTTCAAAGGCCAGCAGGCCCGACAGATCAACCTCCAGCGGCCGCGCCGGGTTGCGGGCATGCAGACAGGACCGGCCGCGCCGCAGGTCGGCAAAGCGCGTCAGGGCGGCCAGGGTCGGCCCCCCGTCGCGGGTCCAGTCCATGCGCGGCCGGTGCAGCCAGCGGCCATCATCATGGTCGGGCTCCGACGCATAATCGGGATCGTTGGTCAATGCCCGCTCGTCCCCCATATAAAGGGTGGGAATACCGTCCAGGGCGAAGGTGACGCCATAGAGCAGGTGCAGGCGATCCAGTGCGGCTTGGTTATCCGCCGCGCCATCGCGCACACCGGCCAGTGATGCCGCCATGCCGTTGGTGGAGCGCACGGCCCCCGGTTCCCCCTGGAACGCCCTGCCATCGGCGAAACTGCCCGGCACGACACCGGCATAGAAGTCGGAGATCCAGGCCAGGGTCCTGTCGGGGATGACGCCTTTCAGCGCCCCCCAGATGATATCATCATGGCAGCGCACATAGGTCAGCCACCCCGCCCCCGCCGGCCGGGCCAGCGCATCGTGCAGGCAGCGGGCCACCGGGCCCGTGTCGCCCGTGGCCAGGGCCGCCCACAGGGCCGTCATGGCAGTATTGTTATAGGCCAGATGGCATTCCGGCTGCGCCGCATCGCCCAGGAAGGGCAGCACTTCCGACAAGCCGACAATGGCTTCGGCCTTCAGCGCCACGGCCGGGGCCGCGATGGACAGCAAGGCCCGCCAGGTCCGCACGACCAGATGGGTTTGTGGCAAACCGCGGCAATCCGTGCCGGGCTGTTTCCACAGGAACGGCGCGCTGTCCAGGCGGAACACTTCCGCCCCCTGATTGGCCAGATAGAACAGAACGTCCAGCATTTCGATGAACACGGCCGGGTTGGCGTAGTTCAGGTCCCACTGGAACGGATAGAAGGTGGTCCAGACATGGCCACCCATTTCCGGCACGAAGGTGAAATTGCCAGGCGCCGTCTGGGGGAAGACCTGGCCCAGATGCGCCTCCAGCGCCGCAACCTCCGCCGTCGTTGCCACCACATGGTAGAAATCGCGGAAGGCCGGGTCGCCGGTCCGCGCCTTCACGGCCCATTCATGGCTGTCGGCCGTGTGGTTGCAGACAATGTCCAGGCACAGGCTGATGCCGCGCGCCCGCAGGTCGGCCGCCAGTTCACGCAGATCGTCGATGCTGCCCAGTTTGGGGTCGACCTGCCGGAAATCGGCCACGGCAAAGCCGCCATCGCTGTCGCCGTCGCGCGGCCTCAGCAAAGGCAGCGGATGGAAATAGCGCACGCCCAGGTGCTGCAACGCATCCAACTTGCCGCGCACGCCCTGAATGGTGCCCGCGAACCGGTCGATATAGGTGCAATAGCCGACCATGTCCGGCGACTGGAACCAGTCGGGCGTTTGCTCCCGCACATGGTCCAGTGCCTGCAATTCCGCCGGGCGCGACAGCGCGGCGTCCAGCAGGCGGCGGGCCAGCCGTTCCTCCCACCGGGCCAGATCGTCCCGACCGGCGTAAAGCTGGCGGAAGGCGGCCAGGGCCGGCGGCCAGAACCGGTCGATACGCGCATGCAGACGGCTGGCCAGAACCGGATCGCTGTCGGGAAGGGCGATGGGAAAGGCGGTCATGGAATGTTTCCCAACGGGGAAGGGAAGAAAACCGGCGTCCATGTGATCTCACATGGACGCCGTGGTCCAAAATCCGCCCGCCGTGCCCGCCGGACGGACCCGGACCGGCAGGTCAGAACGTGTATTTCAGGGTCGCCGTGCTGGTCCGGCCATTGATGGAACGGGCACGGATGTAATTATCCGTGTTCGCCACGATCGACCCTTCCTCGGCTTCCGTCAGGCCGACGGCATTGAACAGGTTGTTGACATTCACCGACAGCGACAGGTTGTCGGTGATGATATAATCGGCGAACAGATTGACCTGCACATAGCCGGGCATCACCAGGTCGTTGCTGTCCTGGGCATAGGATTTGGTGGTGCCGATCAGGTTGGTGCCGATGGTGAAGCCCTGATAGCTATAGGACGGCGTCAGCTGGAAGACGAACTTGGCCTGACGGCGGGGCGTATTGCCTTCGACCGCCGGGGTCAGCGCGTCCTTGGTAATCTCCGCATCCGTGAAAGTGGCGCCACCGGTCAGCAGGAAGCCTTCGTAACGATAGCTGGCCTCCAGTTCGACACCCTTCGCCTCGTACGTCCGGTCGAAGAAGCGCTGGGAGGTCGCTTCGAAATTCTGTTCCTGCGTCTTGGCGAAGAAGGCGGTGGCGAACAGGCTGAGATCGTCGCCGCGCCACTTCAACCCGGCTTCATACTGGTCGACCATGTCGGTCGCATCTTCCGACGCCACCGACCCGTCGGCGCGGACGCGGCCGAACAGCAGGCGATCGGCATTGGCACGGCCACCGCGGGAGATGCGGGCAAAGGCGCCCAGATCCTGGCTGACCATGTAATTGGCGCCGACCGACCAGGACCAGTAGCCCCAGGTATAATCCACCGGCGAGGGATGGGCCGTGTCGATGACGGAAACCGACTTTTCCGGTTCCTGGATGATGCCGTCGCGGTTCACATCGACCTGGGCCTGGGTGCTGGCGATGTAGCGGCCATTGGCCTTGCCCTCGTCCCGGCGGATGGAGGCATCGACATTCAGCGGGCCGGATTCCCACGCCGCCGACAGGTACGGCGCGTCGATATCATACTGAACATCATAGCGGCGGGTGCAGCAATTGCCCCACAGCGGCACGCCATAGGCCAGCAGACCATTGCTGGTCAGCTTCTGGCCCGAGGCCGTGTAGACATCCAGCAGGCGCGCGTCGCGGCCGCGCACATCCATGACGAAGGTGTTCCACAGCCAGTCCATCTCGATATTCTGCTGCGACTTGTAATAGCCGGCCGTGATGTCGATGGTGCTGTCGCCGCTGGTGATCGACTTCGTCAGCTTGAAGTCGTTCGCCATGTTGGAGAAATCCTTGATGTCGACGTCGAACATGGCCACCCGCATGGCCAGACCGTTGCCATTCAGGCTGGACGGGCTGGAAATCGTGGTGCCGTCGGCATAGCGCAGGGTTGCGCCCGCCCCGCCGATGGCGGTGGCCAGCGCCTGGGCGCCCATCACTTCCTGCGGGAAGGGGCTGATGAAGCCGCCCTTGGTATCGGCCACGCGGAACTTGTTGGCGACCGACCAGTCATCATTCAGGTCAAACTTGAATTCGGCACCCACGGCGGTGCTGACCGGGTGCATGCCGTCCTTCAGCTTGCCCGTGCGCGGGTTGTTGTCCCCGTCCAGGCCGGGATTGGCCAGGATCAGCGGGCTGTGCGGGCTGTCGGACAGGATGTCGAAGCCGGGCACCGACTTGATGTCGGGATCGGAATTGGTGCCGCGCACCAGGACCGGTTGCGGCAGATAGCCGATGGCGCGGTCGTTCAGGTACTTGAAATAGACGCGCGCATAGCCGTTTTCAAAATTGCGCGTCAGGTTGGCCTTGATCTGGCCGCCATTTTCCGCCGTGTAGTCGGCATTGCGCACGCCTTCGCCCTGACGGTAGAAGCCGCCGATATGGAAATTCCAGTCTTGGGCGATGGCGCCGCCGAAATCGAAATCGCCGCGCGTCGTATCGTAATCAATGCCGCGGGTCAGGGCGAAGCTGCCGCCTTCCTTGTCGCCGGTCTTGGAGATGAAGTTGATGACGCCGCCCGGCGAGTTGGAAGCCAGCGTGCTGGCCGAACCGCCGCGGATGGCTTCCACGCGGGCCACATTGGCATCGGCGCGCAGGAAGATGTCGGCATTGCCAAAGGCGATATCGCCGAATTCCAGGACGGGCAGGCCATCTTCGTGCAATTGCAGGAACTTGGCACCGCCAGCGGCCACGGGCAGACCGCGCACGGCGATATTGGCATTGCCCTCGCCGCCCGTGCTTTCCGAACGGATGCCGGGGATGTTCTTGAAAATCTCCGCCGTGCTGCGCGGGGCCGATTGCAGCAGGTCATCGGCCGACAGGCTGGAGACGGAGACGGAGCTGCGCATCTTGGACGTCTCGCCGACCACAGCGGTCACGACGATCTCTTCCAGCTGCAGGGCATCGGCGGCGGCTGGCTGTTCAGCCGCGGCGGCCTGGGCGACCTGCGTCTCCTGGGCATGAATGGCGGTAACGGCGAACGCGCTCAGCGCCGCGCCCATGGCGGACGCACGCAACAGACGGCTTTTCATGATGGTCCTCCCTAGACCTTTACAATTGGGCAGAACGGTCATTGGGATGCCGTTCCTTGGGGTCGAGTTTGATATTATCTGTATTGCAATCGATTGCAAGTGGGAATTTTAAAGAATCTCCGGCGCGGTTATTTTGGCCTCCGGCAGGCTGAGACATTCCCCAGTCGCGTGCGGTGATCAGTTCCCCGGGACGGCACCCAGCCAGGCACTTGCCAGCGTATAAAGCCCCAGCACGCCCAGGATGACGCCCGTGCCGACATTGATCCAATGCACGGTGCGACCCGTAACGAACCGGCGCAGCAGGGTGACGCCGCCGCACAGGATCAGCCACCACAGGGCCGACCCGACGAAGATGCCAGCCACCAGGGTGCCGTCTTCTACCGGCCCTTTGGTATGGCCGAAGCCGACGACGATGGCGCTCATCCCCAGGATGGTGACGGGGTTGGTCGCCGTCAGGAAGAAGCCGGTGAAGGTGGCGGCGGGCAGATTGCCGGCCATGGGCTCGGCGGCCAGCGGTTTGGGGTCACGGGTCAGGCTGTGGAAGGCCACGGCCAGCAGAAAGAAGCCGCCCACCACCTGCAACAGGCGGATATTGGACGTGATCATGTCCAGGACAGCCGTGATACCGAAGGCGGCGACGGAGGAAAAAGCGGCATCGGCGATGGCAGCGCCCAGGCCCGTGGCCAGCCCCGTGACCAGCCCGCGTTCCAGGCTGCGGCGGATGCATAGCAGACCAATGGGACCGACCGGGGCCGCGATGATCACGCCCAGTACGACGCCACGCCAGAAAACACCGATATCGTCCAGCAAATTCAGCACCTTCCTTGCGCCTGACGGTTGGCGTGACCCGGACATCCGGATAGGATGGCCCGATCATGCCTGACCGCCACCCCTCCCCTTTCGACCTTCTCGACGATATCGGCCTGCACCTGCTGCGCGAATTGCAGCGTGATGCGAGGCAATCCTTTGCCGATCTGGCCCGTCAAGTCGGGTTGACCGCCCCCGCCGTCGCCGAACGGGTGCGCCGGATGGAAGCCACCGGCCTGATACAGGGCTACCGGGCAGAGGTCAACCGCGCAGCCCTGGGGCTGCGGATGATGGCCTATGTGCGCATCCGCACCTTGCCGGGACGGGACGGCGATCTTGAACAATATGTCACCGCCCAGCCCGAAGTGCTGGAATGCCACGAGGTGGCGGGGGAAGAAAGCTATCTGCTGAAGCTGGCCGCCAGCGATGTGCAGCACCTGAACCGTCTGCTGATGGCACTCTCGGCCTTTGGCGCCACCCATTCCGTCATGGTCCTGTCGACCAAGGTCGCCTCGCGCATTCTGGAGCCCATGGGATGAGGATGCTTGCCGCCGCCACTGACCCGGCCGCTGTGCGTCGCGCCACGCTGATCGGGGGGACGGCCATCCTGATATGGTCGACGCTGGCCCTGCTGACCGCCCTGGCGGGGCCGGTGCCGCCCTTTCTGCTGGTGGCACTGTCCTTCGGCCTGGGCGGTCTGGTCAGCCTGATCATCATCGTCATCACGGGCCGCCCCGTCACCATCGCGCTCCGCCAGCCGCTGCCGGTCTGGCTGCTGGGGATCGGGGGGCTGTTCGGCTATCATTTCCTCTACTTTCTGGCGCTGCAGACAGCACCCGCAGCGGAAGCGAACCTGATCAATTACCTGTGGCCCCTGTTGATCGTCCTGTTCGCCGGATTGCTGCCGGGGGAAAGGCTGGGACGACCGCAGGTGATGGGGGCGGCGGCGGGCCTTGCCGGCACCCTGCTGCTGGTGACGGGCGGCAAGGGCGTGTCGATACAGGCGGAATATCTGCCGGGCTATCTGGCGGCGGTGGCCTGCGCCGTCACCTGGGCCGGGTATTCGGTTTTAAGCCGCCGTTTCGGGGCCGTGCCGACGGAGATCGTGGCCTTTTTCTGCTTGGCCACGGCCCTTCTGGCCGTACCGTGCCATCTGTTGTTCGAACAAACGGTGTGGCCGGCCGACGGCTGGGCCTGGGCCACCATCGCCGCCATGGGGGCGGGGCCGGTGGGCCTGGCCTTTTTCGTCTGGGACCATGGGGTCAAGCGGGGGGATATCCAGACGCTGGGGGCCCTGTCCTATGCCACGCCGCTGCTGTCCACGGGCCTGCTGATCATGGCCGGTCGCGCGACGCTGAGCCTGCCTGTGCTGGGGGCCTGCGTGCTGATTGTCGGCGGAGCCTTCATCGCCAGCGGCAAGCTGCGCCGCGGCTGACGGCCTATCCCACCGCCCGGCGCAGCAGCACGCCGGCCAGATGCGCCCGGTAGTCAGCATCGGCATGCATGTCACTGTTCAGCCCGTCGGCTGACAGGGTGACACCGTCCGGCCCGTCGCCGGTGGCCAATGCCATCTCCGCTTCGGTCCAGCGGAAGACGCTGGACGCCGCCCCGGTGACGGCGACGCGCACGCCGTCCGGCCCGCGCGCCACGGCGACGCCAACCATGGCATAGCGGCTGGCCGGGTTGGGCCATTTCAGATAGCGCAAGGTCCACCCCAGAGGGAAGCGGATGGCGGTGACGATCTCCCCCGGTTCCAGGGCCGTCTCGAACAGACCGATGAAGAAATCATCGGCCGCGATGGTGCGGCGGTCGGTCTGGATGTCGGCACCCAGGGCCAGCAGGGCGGCCGGATAATCGGCGGCGGGGTCGGCATTGGCGACGGATCCGCCGATGGTGCCACGATTGCGCACCTGCGGATCGCCGATATGGGCGGCCAGATCGGCCAGCCCCGGCAAGTGCGTGCGGACCAGCGGGCTGGACGCGACATCGGCATGCCGGACCATGGCGCCGATGCGCAAGCCCCCCTCGACCAGTTCCACTTCCCCCAGGCCGGGAATGGCGGAGAGATCGACCAGCACCGTGGGCATGGCAAGACGCTGCTTCAGGGTGGGGATCAGGGTCTGGCCGCCGGCCAGCGGCTTGGCATCGCCGTCCCCGGCCAGGGTTTCCACCGCCTGATCCAGGCTGACCGGCCGCTGATAGTCAAAGGCATACATCGGCTCATCCCTCCCGCAGGGCCTGGGCGCCGGCGCGCACGGCCTTGACGATATTCTGATAGCCCGTGCAGCGGCAGAGATTGCCTTCCAGCCCCTGGCGGATCGTCGCCTCCTCCAGGTCCGGGGCGGTGCGGGCCAGATCAATGGCGCTCATCACCATGCCCGGCGTGCAGAAGCCGCATTGCAGGCCGTGATGTTCGCGAAAGGCCGCCTGCATCGGGTGCAGTTCGCCGTCGGGACCCGCCAGCCCCTCGATCGTCAACACATCCGAACCGTCGGCCTGAACCGCCAGCACCGCGCAGCTTTTCACCGCACGCCCGTCCAGATGCACGACGCAGGCGCCGCACTGGCTGGTGTCGCAGCCGACATGGGTGCCCGTCAGGCCCAGTTCCCCGCGCAGCAGGTCGACCAGCAGCAGGCGGGGGTCGACCTCGTGTTCAGTCGGCCGGCCATTGACGGTCAGCGAAATGGCGATGGACATGGGTCCTCCGGGATGCAAAAGAGCAAATTCTTGTTTTTATTAATATTTTGCGCGCAAGCCTATCGGCGTCGGCATCCGCCGTCAAGACCGTGTCAGGCCTTGCCACCCACCCCCGCTTGCCCGATATAAGATGGAAGGGAGGAGGCGACAACATGGCCTATCTTGTCACGGGTGCCGCGGGTTTCATCGGTTTCCATGTCTGCCGTGCCCTGCGCGCGCGCGGCGTGCGGGTCATCGGTGTGGATAATTTCAACAGCTATTACGACCCGGCGCTGAAAGAGGCGCGGGTGGCGCTGCTGGCCGGTGATGATGGGTTCGAGCTGCTGCGTGGCGATATTTCCGACCGCGACTTCATCGACAGCCTGTTCACGGCCGAACCCGGCATCACCCATGTCGCGCATCTGGCGGCCCAGGCCGGGGTGCGCCATTCGCTGGTCGACCCCTATACCTATATCCAGTCCAACCTGATGGGACAGGTGGTGATGCTGGAGGCCGCAAGGCGCCTGCCCGGCCTTTGCCATTTCGTCTATGCCAGTTCGTCTTCCGTCTATGGCGCCAACAAGGACCTGCCCTTTTCCATCCATGACCGGGTGGATCATCCCGTCTCGCTCTATGCCGCCACCAAGCGGGCGGACGAACTGATCACCCGGTCCTACTGCCATATCTATGGTCTGCCGGCGACGGGGCTGCGCTTCTTCACCGTCTATGGTCCCTGGGGCCGGCCGGACATGGCGCCGATCCTGTTCGCCGACGCCATCCGGAAGGGCAAGCCCATCCGCGTCTATAATCACGGCCGGATGCGCCGCGACTTCACCTTCATCGACGATATCGTGGCCGGCGTGCTGGCGGCACTCGACCGTCCGGCCACGGTGGGCCAGGACAGCGTGCCCCACCGCGTCTACAATCTGGGCAACAACAGATCAGAGGCGCTGCTGGACTTCATCGCGGCAATCGAAGGCGCCATGGGCCGCAAGGCGGAGCTGCTGCTGGAACCCATGCAGCCCGGCGATGTGGAAGCCACCTATGCCGACATTGCCGACAGCGAGGCAGACCTGGGCTATCGCCCGACCACGGGGATCGATGTCGGCATTCCCCGGTTCGTCGAATGGTACCGGGATTATTTCGGCGGCAACGACCGTGCCTGACATGTTTGCCGTTCCTTCCGGTCCGGACGTCATCATCCTGGCGGCAGGAAAAGGCTGCCGGTTCGGCGGAACGGAGCATAAATCGCTGGTGCCGGTTCTGTACGGGCTGGGCACGCTGCCCTTGCTGCTGCGTCAGCTGCGATGCCTGGGACATGGGGGCAAGGTCTGCGTTGTGACCGGGCACAAGGCGACGACCGTGGCCCGCGCCGTGACCGACCACATGCCGACGGCATTTTGTATGGAGGTCGCACCGGGCGGCCCGGACACGCTTCTGCACTCCCTTGCCACCGCCATGGCGCAGCCTGGACTGGACGGGCCCGGCGCGCTGGTCCTGTTCGCCGACAGCCATTATCGGCCGGACGTCCTGGCCCGGATGCTGCGTCTTCCCACTGATCATCTGGCCCTGGCGGCGGAACCCTGGCGGGCCGATGCCGATCATCCTGTGGGCCTGCGGCCCGACGCCGATGATCGGATTACAGCCATCGGGCCCGATATGGTGCGGCCGCCGCTGATGATGGCACCGGCAGTCTATTGGCCGCGCGCCCTGTGGGGGGACGTGCGGCGGGCGGCCGATGCCGGCTATTCCGCCCAATGGCAGGTGCTGCACGGGCTGCTGCGCGAGGGTCAGCTGTCCCACATCCGGCAGGTGCCGGTGGCAACGGACGAGATCACCGATATCGATACGCCGGCGGATGTGCAGAGGTTGCGTGACCGGCTGCTGGGGCCGGTGGCGCTGGATTATTTCCGCACCAACCTGTGCAAGGATGAACGCAATCTGGTGCAGCCGGACACGGCCGCCGGCGGCCTGTTCCTGAAGGTCTGCCTGCATGAGGCGGAGGCGGCGCACGAATTCGCCGTGCTGGAATGGCTGCGCCGGCAGCCGGGAGAGCCGCTGGTCCCCGCGCCGCACAGCCAGGATGGCCGGCAACTGACGCAGCAGCACGTCCAGGGCATCCGGCTTTATGACCTGCTGCGCGGCTTGCGCCTGATCGCCCTTGGTTCGGACAGAGCGGTGGCGGACGCGGCCGACCGGGCCGCCACAACCTTGCTGGGTCGCTGCCTGGGCCGGTTGCAGCGGATGCAGCAGGCGTTGCTGGCCTGGCCGGGGGCAGCCACCTTGCCCCCTTATCCCTTGAACAGCCATGTGCGCGACCTGCTGGCCGTGCTGATGCATCTGTTGCAATTGTCCCCGCTGACGCCCGGTACCTTGCGGGAGCTGGAAGCATTGCGGCAGGTGTGGGAAGGTGCTGATGTCTCTGTTCCCTTCCGGGATGCCACGCCGAAAAACATCCTGGTCGCGGTGCCGGCCCTGGCGCCGCATCGCTGGCGCCGTCCGCACGACCGGTGGCAGGCGGTCAGGGATTGGCTGGCCCAACCCGACGCAGCGGAACGGGTGGACCTGGTGGATTTCGATTTCACCTCCACCCGCCACCTGACCGCGCCGGAGGATGATTTGATCAGCCTGCTGGGCCATGCGGGCAGCCGCGATACGGCTGCGGCGCTGCATCGGCGTCAATGGGGTGCCGCCGATGCCAGCTGGCTGGACTGGCTGCGCGGGCCGGAAGCGCTTGCATACAATGGAATGGCGCCCGATTCTGGGCGGGCGGCCCGTGCCCTGCTGGTCCGCTATCTGCGCTTCGGCGGGCGCAAGCTGGCCTATCGCATCATCAACCCGGCCGGATATGCTGTCCGCTTCCGCCATGACGATCCCGCGCCCTATCTCTGCGATCTGCCGGAAAGCCTGCTGGCCCTTGACCCCGGCTTCGCCCGCTGCTGGCCGGAACTGTTCGCCCAGCTGCGGACCCTGGCGGATGCTGTCACGGCACTTTCCCCCTGGAACCCACGGGAGACGACGCAGGACGCCTATCTGTCGGCACTGCGCCATCCGGTCGCCTATTGGCAGGAAAGCCCGCTGGAGCGGCGGGGCATTCTGTCATGATCGCGCCCGACAGTCCGGCGGGGGCCGCCCTGACCTGTGTAATTGACCGGGTGACAGATATCCATCCGCCCGACCCGCCGGAGCCCGGCGCGGGGCCGGCGGATATTGATGGGCTGATGCGGGCCGTAACCGCCCGGCCCTGGCGGCGCAGCGCGGTGGACACCGATACGCAACATGACATCGCCCGCAAGCTGTCCGACGCCGTCGCCGCCCGACGCCCCTTGGAATTCAGCCTGCCCTTCGGCGGGTACAAGGGCTGGCGCCTGCCCGGCTCCCCGCATCTGGACTGGGCGGAACTGTTCTGGGTCGACTATCTGCGACGCTATGCCGAACGGCTGGCCCGGCTGCATGCACCCGGTGTTGTCATCTCCCTGACCTGCCTGACCGGACTGCTGGGCTGGGTCAACAATCTGCGCCAGACCGACCAGGATACCTATCTGGACGAGCTGTGCCGCCTGCTGAAGGGTCGGTCCAGCCCGCGTGTGGCGCTTCGCCTTGTCGACCTGACCGACCGGTGCGGCGGGGCGGCGGCGGCCCTGACGCAGATGACCGAACGCGAGGCGACGGCACCTGACCCAACACCGACGCAGATGGCCAGCGCGGCACGTAACCTTGTCCGACACGGCGGGGAACAGGATCTGTCCGGCCTGGACAGCGCGGCATGGCAGGCCGCTATCACCCGGTCCGCCCGACGCTGTGCGGTGATGGAGGGGCTGGAACCCCGCCGCACCTTCAACAAGTTCGGACCGCGCATCCAGGTGACCCATGTGCGGGGCGCCAACCTGTCGCTGCATCTGGGCAGTTGCCGCAGCGCCGTAGCCCAGCCCTGGGTGTCCACCGGCTTCCTGGAATGGCAACCGGATGCGGGGGCGTGGCTGGAAAGGCTGGGCAGCGCATTGCCTGTCGGCGTGCGCGACGTGCCGGTCACCCATCCGCTGCTGTCGCTCTCCCCCCTTCTGGGCAGCATCCCCGTGGTGACGACGTGACAAAGGCATCCGCCACCCTGACCCTGAGCGAGGCCGAACTGCAGGCACTGCATGGAGTACAATTACGCATGCTGCTGGATTTCGACCGGGTCTGCACGGCGCTGGGCCTGCGCTATCAGTTGGCAGCCGGGACATTGCTGGGCGCCGTGCGACACGGGGGTTTCATCCCCTGGGATGATGATGTGGATGTCGCCATGCCGCGCGCCGATTATCGGCGACTGCTGGCGGAAGGGCCGGCCCTGCTTCATCCCGACCATTTCCTGCAGCATTGGCGCAGCGACCCTGGCTTCCGCACCCGTCATGCCAAGCTGCGCCGTCATGACAGCGAATTCCGCGAAGCGGCAGCGGCCGATCGGGACTGCCACCACGGCATCTTCATCGACATCTTCCCCTTCGATGGTGTGGTGGCCGACCGCGCCTGGGGCCGGCTGCATTGGCGCATCAGCTGGCTGTTCACCCAACTGGGCCGCATTCTTGATCATCCGGGCGGGGGGCGGCTGACACCCGATCGGCCGCGATGGCAACGGATGCTGGCGCGGCTGGTTCATGGTCTGGGCCGGGTCCTGCCCTTCGCCGTGCGGGTGCGGCTTTACGAATGGTGGATCGACCTGCCGCGCCGGGCCGGTGCCCGCCATGTCACCTGCATGGTGACCGCCCCGCCCGACCTGCGCCGCGCCTGGCACCTGATCCGGCCTGCGGCGGAACTGATTTCGACGGTGCGACTGCCCTTTGAAGGGCATCGGCTGCCCGGCCCTGCCGACCCTGCGGTTACACTGCGTCGACTTTATGGTGGCGACCTGTCGGAGCCGGTGCCGGAACACCGCCGCAGCAAGCATTGCCTGGTCGGCTTCACCTTGCCACGGGACACGCCGTGAGATATCGGGCCAGGTCGGCTGTAACCTGATTCATCACGCCGATCCAATCACCGGGGCGCGATTGCCGGTAAAGCCGCATTCCCGGATACCAGCGCGTTGCCGCCCCCGCACAGCCCCAGCGCCAGTCGGGATCATAGGACAGCAGGTTCCAGACGGGCACCGACAGGGCCCCGGCCAGATGGACGGGCGCGCTATCGATGCTGATGACCAGATCCATGTCCTGGATGCGACCGGCCATCGCCGTAAAGTCCTCTTCGTCCCCGGCAACGGTGAGGGGAAGGCCTGATTCAGCCTGTCCGTCGAAATCGCAGAACCGCCGCGGGGAAAGGGCGAAAAAGGCAGCACGGCCACCGAACAAGCCCAGCAGGCGACGGAAAATCGTAAAGGGCATGGAACGGTAACGGTCGTTCACATGCGCCTTCGACCCGTTCCAGACCACACCGATCCGGGGCTTGTCCCGCCGTTCGCGGCGGGGGGCCTCGCCGGGTACACGCAGATAGGGGACCGGTTGGCCCCCTGCCTCCCCCACCAGCCGCATCAGCGACATGTTCGGCACGGCAATCCGCACATCCGACACATTGCTGTCCCGGTTCGACCGGAACTCGATATCCGCATAGCTGGCGGACAGAAGCGGCAGCAGCGAGGGGTTCGCATAGACCACAAGCCGGGGCGCCAGCCGTTTCACGGCGGGCAGGTAACGGGCGGTCATGATCATGTCCCCATCACCCTGTTCGGAATAAACGGCCAGCGCATCCCCGCCGACCGGACGCCCCGTCCAGCGGGGCAATTTCTGAAGGGCGCTGTTCGTCGCGTTGACGGCCGGGGTCAGACCGATCCGCGCCTCATAGAAATAATAGCCCCCGACATGGCAGCCGATGGCAAACAGGCAGCTTGCCAGCCGGTAATAAAGGACGTGCCGCAACCCATCCTCAAGCGAGGGCGTGCAACGCAGCACATGGCGGTAAATGGCTGCTGCCTCCCGTTTCAGCAGGGCGCAGCGATGGATGTCGGCCAGCAGAATGAGATCGGCCGGCCCCAGCACATCATCCGGACGTAATTCCGCCTGTGCCAATGCCAAGGCGGCATCGGCCCGCCCCGTATTCAGCAGGCAGCGCATCCGGCCAGTAATGATGTCCCGCCGGTTCGCATCGGACGGCAGCACCGCCACGTAAAGGGCATGGGCACCGTGCCAGTCGCCGGACGCGGCCAGCTCGGCGGCCCTGGTCAAGTCATCCATGTCAACAGCCCGTTCCATCCTGCACTCTGCATCGATGCTGGATTTAGCACGGGCGGCATCCGCCCGTCAGCCATGGCCACGGCAGACACAATTGTCACCGCTTGGTAACGCATCTGTTACAGCCCTATCCGGCCTTCGGAACCGCTGGCATCCTTCCGCGCAAATCCGATTGAACGGAGGGATTAATGCGTTTCGGACACTGGGCCCGGGTCGGGCTTTTGTTGACGGTGTCGGCCATCGGACTGGCCGGCCCCGCAGCGGCACAGGACAGGAAGCCGATGTCGGCCGCCGACATGTGGGGGCTGAAACGGCTGGCCTCGCCCGTGCTGTCGCCCGACGGCCGCCAGGCCCTGGTCTCCATCTCCACCTACGACCTGAAGACGGACCAGCGCAACGCCGATCTGTACCTGTTCCCCGTCGATGGCGGCCCGTCGCGTCAGTTGACCACCGACCCCGCCCCGGAAGGCGAAGCAGTGTGGAGCCCGGATGGCAGGCTGATCGCCTTCAGCGCCAAGCGCGACGGCGACAAGGCCCCGCAGGTCTATGTCATTCCCGCCGACGGGGGCGAGGCGCGGCGCATCACCAACGTGCCCACCGGCGCGCGGTTGCCGAAATGGCTGCCCGACAATAAGGGCCTGACCTTCATGACCCGCGTCTGGCCGGAACTGCCGACCTGGGAAGAACAGGGCAAGCGCCTGAAGGATCGCGAAGACAGCAAGATGTCGGCGAAGGTCTGGGACAAGGCGCCCCTGGCCTATTTCGACCACTACCTGGACGACCGCCAGAACCATATCTATGTCACCGACATTGATGGGGCAGCGCCCAAGCCCGTGACCCTGAATTCCGGCGTGTCGGTGCAGTACAATGAGGGGCCGGCCCCCTATGACGTGTCGCCCGACGGCAAGGAGGTTGCCTTCACGGTGGATGTCGACAAGGTGGGTACCCATCCCAATGTCGATATCTTCACCCTGCCCATTGAGGGCGGCAAGCCCGTGGATATTACGGCCACCAACGTGACCGGCGGCGATACCGGCCCCACCTATTCGCCCGACGGCAAGTATCTGGCCTATCGCAAGCGCACGATCTACGGCTTCTATGGCGAGAATGCCAAGCTGATCGTCCGCGACCGCGCCACGGGTGCGGAACGCGACATCACGGCGGGGTTCGACCGGTCGGCCGACGGTATCGCCTGGGCATCCGACGGCAGCGCCATCTATGGCGCCGTGGATGATGCGGCCACGCAGCGCGTCTATCGCTATGACCCCAAGGGCAAGGAGAAGCCCCGGCGGATCACCAGCGAAGCGGGCGACGTCACCGACGTGGATGTTGCGGGCGGACGCATCATCGCCCTGCGCCAGTCGATCAGCGCACCGGCTGAGCTGGTCGCCGTCGACGCCAAGTCAGGCAAGGTCCGGCAGGTCTCCGCCGCCAACGACAAGGCGCTGACCGGGTTCGCCATGGGCAAGGTGGAAAGCGTCACCTATAAGGGCGCCAATGGCGACGATATCCAGATGTGGGTCGTCTATCCGCCCAATTTCGATCCGGCCAAGAAATATCCGTCGCTGATGCTGGTCCATGGCGGCCCGCACAATGCCATCACCGATGCCTTCTCCTATCGCTGGAACGCGCAGGTCTTCGCCGGCTGGGGCTATGTCGTCACCTGGCATAATTTCCACGGGTCCAGCGGCTTCGGCCAGGCCTTCACCGACAGCATCAACCCCGAATGGGGCGAGGTGCCGTATCAGGACACGATGAAGGCGGCCGAATGGCTGAAATCGAAGCCCTTCATCGACAAGGACCGCATAGCCGCGGCCGGCGCATCCTATGGCGGCTATCTGACAAGCTTCATCCTGGGCCGGGAACATCCGTTCAAGACCCTGGTCATCCACGCCGCGGTCTATAACCTCTATACCCAGTATGCGGCCGATTTCAGCGGCAGCCAGGCGCGGTTCAAGGAATTCTGGGAGGATCAGGATTTCATCGCCCGCAATTCCCCGCACATGCAGGCCGGCAATTTCAAGACGCCCACCCTGGTCATTCATGGCGAACAGGATCTGCGCGTGCCGATCAATCACGGGATCGAGCTGTTCAACACTTTGCAGCGCAAGGGCGTGGAAAGCCGGCTGGTCTATTTCCCCGACGAAAACCATTGGGTGCTGAAGCCGCAGAACAGCGTCTTCTGGTATGGGGAGGTGGAACGTTGGGTGAAAGCCCATGTGACGCCGGGGCCGGCGATGTGATGGCGGCGAAGGGCGGGATCGAAAGGTTCCGCCCTTTTTTGTCGGGCGGATTATTCCATCTGGCGTAATGATGAAGTGCTGACCAGACCAATTCACGTCAACACCCCCTTGGCACAATGTTCCCTGGCGGATCGGGAGCGTCCCGGTCCATCCGATCAGGAAACCAAGCCATGAAGCTCTATCATCATCCCCTTTCCGGCAACGCCCACCGCGCCCGGCTGTTCATCTCCCTGCTGGGTCTGCCGCACGAACTGATCGAGGTTGACCTGATGGCCGGCGCGCATAAGCGGCCGGAATTCCTGGCCCTGAACCCGTTCGGTCAGGTGCCGGTGCTGGACGATGATGGCACGATCATTCCGGATTCTCACGCCATCCTGATCTATCTGGCCAAGAAGCATGGCCGCAGCGACTGGCTGCCCACGGAGCCGGCGGCAGCCGCGGCCGTGCAGCGCTGGCTGTCGGTGGCGGCGGGCGAGCTGGCCTATGGCCCGGCGGCAGCCCGCCTGATCAATCTGTTCGGTGCCAAGCTGAACGCGGACGAGGTCATCGGCCGGGCGCATCTGCTGTTGAGCCGGCTGGAGGCGCATCTGACGGGCCGTGACTGGCTGGTCGGGACGGCCCCCTCCATCGCGGATGTGGCCCTCTATTCCTATCTGGCGCGCGCACCGGAAGGCAATGTCGACCTGTCTTCCTATCCGAACGTCAATGCCTTCCTGCGCCGCATCGAAGCGCTGCCGGGCTTTGTGCCGTTCGTCGCCTCGCCCGTGGGCCTGTCGGCAGCCTGACGGCGAACCCGCATCGTCGGATGATGGAGGGGATGATGGGTGACAAATCCATGGGCGCGCTGCCCGTGTGGCATGAGGGCGAGACGGCTATCCAGGAGAAGCTGGGCGTGGCCGCCCGCATGGCGGATGTCGGCCGGCGGGTGATCCGCGATCACATGCCCCAGCAGCACCGTGACTTCTTCGCCCAGATCCCCTTCATCGTGGCCGGCAGCGTCGATCCCCAGGGTGATGCCTGGGCCACGCTGCTGGCCGGCGGGGCGGGGTTCATCACCTCTCCCACCCCGACGCGGCTGGAGATCGAAGCCCGCCGCAGCGCTGACGATCCGGCCAGTGCCGGCATGGCGGCGGGCGATGCCATCGGCCTGCTGGGCATCGAACTGCACAGCCGCCGCCGCAATCGCGTCAACGGCATCCTGCGCCGGTCAACGGGCGGGCTGCTGAGGTTCGAGGTGGACCAGAGCTTCGGCAATTGCCCGCAATATATCCAGCTTCGCGACTTCCAGTTCGTCCGCGATCCGGCCAGCCCCTTCACGGGGGTGGTGCGCGAAAGCGACCATATCGACGATGCGGCCCGCGTCCTGATCGAAGCGGCCGACACGTTCTTCGTCGCTTCCTATGTCGACCGGGAGGAGCGCCGGCAGGTCGACGTCTCCCATCGCGGCGGCAAGACGGGCTTTGTCCGCGTGGCCGATGACGGCACGCTGACCATTCCGGACTTTGCCGGCAACCTGTTCTTCAACACGCTGGGCAACTTCCTGGTCAATGGCAAGGCTGGCCTGGTCTTCGTCGATTTTACGACCGGCGATATGCTGCAACTGACGGGCGACGCCCAGGTCATCCTGGAAGGGCCGGAGATCGCGGCTTTCCAAGGGGCGGAGCGGCTCTGGACCTTCCGCCCCCGTCGCGTGGTCCACCGGCCGGGCGCCCTGCCCCTGCGCTGGGCCTTCCGGGAACAGGGCTGGTCGCCCAATTCGCTGATGACGGGGGATTGGCAACAGGCGGCCGACCGGCTGCGCGCCGCCGACCTGTCCACGCGCTGGCGTCCGTTTACGGTGACGAAGATCGTGGCGGAAAGCCGAACCATCCGGTCCTTCCACCTGATGCCCGGCGACGGGGCGGGCCTGATCGCGCATGAGGCGGGCCAGCACCTGCCCATCCGGGTTACCGTGCCCGGCACCGACAGGCCCCTGATCCGCACCTACACCCTGTCGGTGGCCCCGTCGGACGGGTTCTATCGGATCAGCGTGAAGCGTGAAGGGCTGGTGTCACAGCATCTGCACGACCATGTCCGCGTCGGCGATGTGATTGAGGCACGGGCTCCGGCCGGGGCCTTCACAATCGATGCGGGGGAGAAACGGCCGGCCGTGCTGATGGCCGGCGGCGTCGGTATCACGCCGATGCTGGCCATGCTGCGCCATGTCGTCTGGGAGGGGCTGCGCACCCGCGCCATCCGGCCCACCATCCTGTTCCACGCTGCCCGCACCAAGGCGGAACGTCCCTTCGATGCGGAACTGGCGGCCCTGGTGGAAGCCGGGCGTGGCGCGGTGCGGGTGGTCCGGGTGCTGAGCGATATCACCGACGCCGTGGAAGGCGTTGATTATGACGTGGCCGGCCGCGTCGATGCCGCCCTGCTGACCCGGTATCTTTCCTTCAACGATTACGATTTCTATCTGTGCGGCCCGCCCGCCTTCACCCAGGCGCAATATGACGGGCTGCGCGGGCTGAATATCGCCGACAACCGTATCCATGCCGAAGCCTTCGGCCCCTCCTCCCTGACCCGGACGCGTGACGTCGCCGCCCCGGCCGTGCCGCAGCGCCCCGCGGCCACCGCACCCGTCCCCGTTGCCTTCACCCAGTCGGGCAAGGAGGCACGCTGGACCCCCGGTTCCGGCACGCTGCTGGAATTGGCCGAGGCGCGCGGCCTGTCCCCGGAATTCAGTTGCCGTTCGGGCACCTGCGGTTCCTGCAAGACCAAGCTGCTGTCCGGTGCCGTCACCTATGTGAAGGAACCCACGGCGGCGAGGGCGGCGGATGAGGTACTGATCTGCTGCGCCGTGCCCGCCGCAGCGCAGGGACCGGGCGAAGACCGGCTGCAACTGGCCCTGTAACCCATCCCTGCAAGGACTTGGATCATGAACCTTTCCCTGCCGGCCGGTCACATCGACCGGCCGATCGCCCCCCTGTGGCCCCGGCGATGGCTGCGGGCCGCGCTCATCACGGATGCCGGGAAGCCGCCATCCCCCGATTATTTGGCAGCCATTCTGGACGCCACCCCTTATACCAGTCCGGAGATTCTCCTGCGCATGTTGTAGGAGGGCGCGGACATGGGGAACGGGATGGATCGCTGGCACGTCATGCGCATCTTCGTGAAGGTCGCGGAAACCGCCAGCTTTGCCGAAGCCGCCCGCCAGTTGCACATGAGCCCGCCCGCCGTCACCCGTGCCATCGCCACGCTGGAGGAGACGATCGGCGCCCGGCTGTTTGTCCGCACGACCCGGTCGGTGAAACTGACAGAGGCGGGCAGCCGCTATTTCGAGGATTGCCGCCGCATCCTGGCCGATATTGTCGAGGCCGAGGCCGCGGCCGGCGGTTCCTATGCCACCCCGTCGGGCACCCTGGCCGTCACGGCATCGCTCTTGTTCGGGCAGATGCATGTGCTGCCCATCATCATGGAATATCTGGCACTTTACCCCACCATGGCGGTGCGCACCCTGTTCGTCGACCGGCAGGTGAACATCATCGAAGAAGGCATCGATGTCGCTGTCCGCATCGGCCACCTGCCCGACAGCGGATTCACCGCCATCCGGGTCGGCACCGTGCGCCGCGTCGTCTGCGGCGCGCCGGCCTATTTCGAAAAGCATGGCATGCCCGTAACCCCGGCCGATCTGCGCGACCACCGCATCGCCAGTTCCACCAGCGCCTGGGCGTCGCCTGACTGGCGGTTCGGCCAGGATCAGCGGGTGACCGTCCGCCCCACCCTGATGTGCAACACCAACGAGGCAGTGATCCGGGCCGCCATTGACGGCTGGGGACTGACGCGGGTGTTGCATTATCAAGTCGGTCCGGCCATCGCCGAGGGCCGGTTGCAGGTGGTGCTGGCCGAATATGAGGAAGACCCCCTGCCCATCCATGTCCTTTATCCCGAAGGCCGCCATGCCCCCGCCAAGGTCCGCGCCTTTGTCGACATGGCTGTGGCCCGGCTGCGGGCGAACCGGTTTCTGAATTAGGCGCTGGCGCCCAACTGGCGAATTGTGCCCGCCCCTGGTACCTTGCCCACACGAAAACCAACAAGGAAACCAAGGGATGAACGCCAGGGCTCTTCTCCTCCTCGCCATGTTAGCGGTACCGCTTGCGCAGGCCGCCGATGCCCCCCGGGTTCGCCTTGATGACGGCGCCCTGCGGGGCCACGCGGAAGACGGGGTGGAGAAATTCCTGGGTATTCCCTTTGCCGACCCACCCGTGGGCGTCATGCGCTGGTGGCCGCCGGCACCGCCGGCCCGCTGGCGTGGGGAGCGTGATGCCAGTCGCTATGGCGCCGACTGTGCGCAGAAGCCCTTCATCGGTGACGATGCGCCCTTGGCCACCACGCCGTCAGAGGATTGCCTGTTCGTCAATGTCTGGCGACCGGAAACTAAGGCGAAGAAGAAGCGGCCGGTCATGGTCTGGATCCATGGCGGCGGCTTCGTCAATGGCGGCACCTCGCCCGCCATTTATGACGGCGGCCCCATGGCGCGCAACGGCGATGTCATCGTGGTCAGCGCCAATCACCGGCTGGGCCGCTTCGGCTTCTTCGCCCACCCGGCCCTGACGGCGGAAGCCGCCGGCGGCCCCACCGCCAATTACGGTTTCATGGACCAGATCGCGGCCCTGATCTGGGTCCGGCAGAATATCGCCGCCTTCGGGGGCGACCCTGACAATGTGACCATCTTTGGAGAATCAGCCGGGGGCGTTTCCATCAACATGGTCCTGACCAGTCCGCTGGCGCGCGGCCTGTTCCACAAGGCCATCGTCATGTCGGGCGGTGCGCGCAACACGCTGCTGCCCAGCGTCTCCCTGGCGGAGGGGGAGGTGATCGGCCGCCGCTTCGCCGAAAACCAGGGCATCACCGATGTGGGCGCCGCCGGGCTGGCGGCGTTGCGGGCCCTGCCGGCGGAAAAGCTGGTGGGCAATCTGAATCTGGCCACCCTGAACGGCACGGCCGATTATTCCGGCCCCGTCTTCGAACCGCACCTGTTCGCGGCCGAGCCGCTGTCCCTGTTCCGGGCGGGCAAGGCCGCACCCGTGCCCGTGATGATCGGGGCCACCAGTGCGGATGGCTGGTACAGCGGCGGCAGTGTCGATGACATCCTGTCCGGCTTCGGCCCCCTGAAGGCAGAGGCGGCGCGCCTCTACAATCCGACCGGTGCCGATCCCGCCATCAAGGTCGGCCACCGCGTCACCGGCGATGCCCTGTTCCAGGAACCGGCCCGCGCCGCCGCCCGCGCCATCGCCGGCGGGGGCCAACCCGTCTATCTCTACCGCTTCGGCTATGTCGCGCAGGCCAAGCGCGACATCTGGGAGGGGACGGAACATGCCAAGGAACTGCCCTTCATCTTTGACAAGGTGATGTCGCGCTATGGCGCCCTGACCAGCCGGACCGATACCGACATGGCCAAACGCCTGCAGGCCTATTGGATCGCGTTTGCGAGGAAGGGCGTGCCGGCACCCAAGGGCGATCCGGCGGCCCCCCGCTTCGTGCCGGGCAAGGAACAGCTTATCACCTTCAGCAATGACGGCCCCCTTGTCGGGTCCGATCCGCTGGCGGCCCGCCTGGATGTGATGGAGCGGTTCCAGGACAGCCGGACAGGTGCGAAAGCGCCCTGAACCGGTTATCCTGTGTCCATCCGTCGACAGGAACCATCATGAAGTCGCGCGTCAGCATCGATGTCCGCAGCTATGGGACGGCCCACCCGGCGCACCGGCATGATTTCGCGCAACTGGTCCTGCCGATCAGCGGCATGCTGGAGATTGACATTGCCGGCATGGGCAGCCGCCTCAGCCCCTGCCGGGCCGCGTTCGTGGAGACGGGGTCCGACCATACGCAAAGGGGGGAGCAGCCCAACCGGTCCCTGATCGTCGATCTGGACCCGGCCCTGATGGAACCGGCCATGCATGAACGGCTGGCCCGCCGGCCGTTCATGCCACTGACACCGGCCGCCAACAAGCTAATCGACTATATGGGGCTGATGATCGGCAGCGGCGGGGTACAGGCGACCCATGTCGACCTGTGGACACCGCTGCTGCTGGACACGATCAGCCAGGGACCGATCCAGCCCCGGTCAAGGCTAGCCCCCCTGCTGGCCGGGATCGAACCAGCGATCGGGCAACCCTGGACGGCAGAGCGGATGGCGGACCGCGTCGGTGTCAGCACCAGTCGTCTGCACGCCCTGTTCCGCAGCGAACTGGACACCACGCCGCGCGCATGGCTGGCGGAATTGCGGCTGCGCAAGGCGTGCGAATGGCTGGCGCAGTCCGAGCTGTCCATTGCGGAGATCGCCTATCGCGCCGGCTTCGGTGACCAGAGCGCGCTGACTCGCGCCCTGCGCCGCGCCACGGGTCAGACCCCCGCCGCTTATCGGCGGCGGCAGCAGGAGACAATGCCTAAAGCATGAGAGACGGTGTCAAGACGGTCCCGACGGCGGCTGGCATGCTGCCCTGGACCGAATGACGCTATGTGATTGGCATGAACAGCAAATTCTTGGGCATTGGATGCGGCGTGCTGGCCGGTGCCCTGTGGGGGCTGGTCTTTCTGGCCCCCGAACTGGCACGGGATTTCAGCCCCCTGCAACTGGCTGCCGGGCGCTATGTCGCCTATGGGGTGATTGCCGCCGGGCTGCTACTGCCGCGCTGGCATATCCTGATTGCCAAGGTTGGAAGACGGGCCTGGATGTCCCTGTTCTGGCTCAGCCTGGCCGGCAACATCTTCTATTATCTGCTGCTGGCTTCGGCCGTGCAGTTGGGCGGCATGGCGATGACGTCCCTGGTCATCGGCTTCCTGCCGGTGGCCGTTACCATCATCGGCAGCCGCGATGCCGATGCGGCCCCCTTCCGCCGGCTGCTGCCGTCGCTGGTCATGGCCAGCGCCGGCATCCTGTGCATCGGTTATCAGTCGCTGGCCGGCGGCGATGCTGGCCGGGAAGGATCGGCCATCGGCCTGCTCTGCGCGGTGGGCGCGTTGGTTTCCTGGACGCTCTATGCGGTGGGCAACAGCCGCGCCCTGTCACGGGTGACGCATCTGTCCGCCCATGATTGGAGCCTGCTGACCGGCGTCGTGACGGGGGCGCAGGCGCTGCTGCTGGTTCCGGCGGCTTTCGCGCTGGAACAGCACAGCCAGACGGCGGAACAGTGGCTGCGTTTCGCCGGGGTAGTGGGCAGTGTCGCCCTGTTCGCCTCCATCATGGGCAATGCCCTGTGGAATCGGATGAGCCGGCTGCTGCCCCTGACGCTGGCCGGCCAGATGATCCTGTTCGAGACGCTGTTCGCCCTGCTTTACGGGTTCGTCTGGGAACAAAGATTGCCGACGGCGCTGGAACTGCTGGCCATCGGGCTGGTGACCGTCAGTGTCCTGACCTGTGTGTCGGCGCACAGGGCGGAACCGGCCTGAACCGGCCCCGCCCTTTACCCTTACTTTCCGTAACGGGCCGCCACCGGCGCGTACAGGTCCCAGACCTGCCGGTCACGGACGGACCGCAGCAGCTTCACATATTCGGCATGGCTCCAGGCCAGCGGTGTAGCGCTGTTGGTGCCTTCGCCCACCTCATAGCCCTTGGGCGCCTTGCCGACGCCGTCCCAGACCTGTTCGGGGATCATCAGCCCTTCATTGGCGAACTTCTCCATGGCCCGGACATAGGTCATGCGGATGCTGTCCAGTTCCGCCGGGGTGGCGCCGCCCGGCTTGGCGCTGGCGCGGGCCAGTTCATAATGGCCGCGTTCACCCGTGAAGATCGGCCAGACCCGGCCGCGCTGGCCCGTGCTCATCCCGCCTGTCAGCGGACCGACGCCGTAATTGCCGCCATTGTCCACATCCTCGCCATAGCCGTCATTGCCATAACGGCGCCATCCCGGATATTCGCGGGGATCGCCTTCGAATTTGAAGACATATTTCACGCGGTAATGTTCGTTGATGCCCATATCGTCCAGCTTGGGCAGGGTTTCCAGGATGCTGGAGGCATCGGGGCGGCGCACGCCATAGCGCACCAGTTCCAGGAACCCGGCATCCAGATAGGCATCTTCCTCGCCCGGCTCCTGCCCATTGCGCACACCCAGCGGGCCCTTGTCGTTGGGATCCTCGTTCTGGGTGATGCGCAGGAAATAGCGGCCGTCGCCATAACGGCCCTTGGTGGTGAACATCAGGCTTTCGATGCGGCCATTGATGCTGTCGGCAGCGGCGCGATAGGCCTTGGCGTCATCGCCCATGCCCAGCTTGTCCGCGATCTCCCCCGCCACGACCAGACCGGCAACGACGGCCGCGGTGGTGGAGGGCGAATAGCCGCCCTGTTCTTCCCAGCGTTCCTGCTGGGTCTTGGGCGGGGTGATGGTTTCCTTGTTCCAGTCCAGCCCGACCTTGCCGCCCTTGATCAGGAAATCGGCCGCCGGCTTCAGCAGGGTCGGGTACATGGCGCGCAGCTGCGCTTCCTCCAGCACCCCCGCCTGCCACAGCTTATAGCCCAGCATGATGGGCATCGCCGTCTGGTCCAGCTGCACACCCACCCATTCCGGCGTGCCATCGACATGGGATTTCTGCTGGAACCAGCCGGTGGCGCCCTTGTTGCCCTTGGTCGCTTCCGTGACCTGCACCGTCTTCAGGTAATTGAAGGCGGCCAGCGGCGTCTGGCTGTCGCCAAGCGCCAGAAGGGCCATGGCGCACTGATAGAAGTCGCGCGGCCAGACAGCCTTGTAGCCGGTGGCCAGCTTGGCCGCATCGACCGTGTCACCCCAGGGGGCGGACAGGGACGCGATCAGGGCGCCGGCAAAGCTCTTATCTTCCTGCGCCTTCAGCACCATGGCGCTGGCAAAGGCCAGACGGCCGCCATCGGTGGCCATGGCGGCCAGGTCCTTCAGGGGGTTCAGGCTGGCGACATAATCCTCCCAGCCCACGGTGGCGCCTTCGCCGTTGAACTTGGCCAAGGTGGCGGCGTAGCCGGCCTTCAGGCTGGCATCGGCGGCGGCACCGGCCGCAGCGGCATCGGGGCCGAAGGCGACGACGATGTCATGGGTGGCGGACTGGCCCTCGGACAGGGCCGGCAGCTCACCGGCCAGCGCCACATTGCCCGTCTTGGCCCCCGTCGTGTCATAGACGGCCAGCGCGCCATCGCGGCGCAGGCTGGTCAGCCCATCTGAGGCACCGACAAAACCGACGCTGGCCTTGGCAAAGGGCACCGACGCCTTGATGGTCAGGTGATGCGCCCCTTCAGTCGCGTTCAGCGTGCCGCCCCTGCTATCGGCCTTGTCGCCGACGCCCGTGCCGGCCATCTGCGGATCGGCCAGCAGCACAGGCGTGACCGTGCCCTTCAGCGCCCGAAAAATGGTGCGCACGAACAGCACATCGCGGTCGGGATCGGTGAAGATATGCTTTTCAATTTCGAACCGGCCCTGGCGGTCGCGGTTGACCATGCGATAGGCCAGCGACAGCGGCCGGCCAGCGGCATCGGTGTGCAGGTAGGAGACATGGGCGTCGGTATCGTCATATTCAGTGACGACATAGCCATCGCCCTTCATCGCGAATTGCAGTTCCCGCAACTGCGCCTCGTGGATCAGTCCCTGCATGGTTTCCGTCACCACGCCATGGGCCAGGGAGAACCAGACGCGCGACACAGGGCCCGTGGCCCCGCCATCCTGATAGCGACCCTGAACATAGGCCTCGTAGGAGGTGCCGATGCCCTGCTTGCCGGCATAGGACAGGGTGGGGGCGGTACCCGGCGCACCGGGGGCCGTCGCGGCCAGCGCGCTGCCGGCCAGCAGAGCCGAACCGAAGGCGGCGATAAGGGCGTTACGCGTGGTCCTGATCATGTCTCTCCCCAACCAACTGGATGTTATGCCGGCGCGCCAGGCGCCGTCGGTTGGGGACATTGATCCAGCATCCGGCCACTTGCCGCCGACTGAATACGTATGTTGTGCGCCGCAAAGCGCGCCTCAATACGTATGCGGCCGGCGGCAAGACCGGTGACCGGTTACTTTCCAGCCATATCCAGCACGTAGATCTGGCCCAGTTCGACGACCTGTCTGGCGGCCGCCATCTGGAAACCCAGCACAGCCTTGCCGGCCGCCACCTCCAGGTTGGACTGGGCCTTCACCTGATACAGTTTCCAGTCCTTGCCGATGGACAGCATATTGTCGCCAAAGCCCGTATAAGGCGGGCCATTCATCTGGATGCGAAGCCCCAGCTTGCCATTGCCGTCGGGCGTATCGGCCTCGACCGTACGCGCCCAGAAGGCGATGGTGATGGACTGGCCGGTGGTGATGGCCGGCAGCAGCGGCACCGACACGCCAATGGCGAACGCCTTCTCCTCCGCGGTGGGAGAGGTGACGCGCAGGGCGTAGCCGCCGCCCGTACCGGGTGTCGTCACCTTCGCATGGCTCTGGGTGCCATAGACGCCCCAATCCAGGCTGGCCGGATCGTTCAGCAGCGTGCCGGGCAGGCCTTCCGGCACGGGCATGCGGATCGCCACCGGCTGTGCGCCGCCGGCCGCCGCCGGCTTCATGCCCATATCCAGCACGAACAATTGCCCGATCTCGATCACCTGCTTGGCGGCCGCCATCTGGAAGCCTAGGGTCGCGTGGCCGGCCTCGATGGCCGTATTGGCCAGCACCTTGACCTCATGCAGCTTCCAGTCGGGACCGATGGACAGGATATTGTCCCCGAATCCGGACCAGGGCGGGCCGTCCATCTGGATACGCAGACCGACACGGCCATTGCCATCGGGCGTATCGGCCGACACGGCGCGCGCCCAAAACGCGATGGTGATGGCCTGCCCCGGCGCGACGCCGGCTTTCAGCGGTACATTGACACCGATATCATGCGCCGCGGCCGAAGCGCTGGGCGAGGTGACCTGCAACGCGGCCCCACCGCCAATGCCGGGCGTCTTCACCCGTTTATTCTTCTGCCCCTGCCCATACACCGACCAATCTATGCTGGTCGGGTCATTCATCAATTTGCCCGGCAGGGCCGCCTGCAGCGCCGCCAGCTCTGCCTCATTCGCAAAAGCTGCGGGTGCCTGACAAAGGATTATCGATCCCGCCAGCATGGCAAATGCCATGGCCGGGCGGGCCATTTTCCACAAACGCATGTTTCCTCCCGTTCCCCGTGACCGGGTATTGTTTGACAGCTTAGTTAATATCTCTCGGCGCAACCGGATCAATGAAAATGTGAGCGCTATCAATTTGGGATGGTCTTTGTCATGACCGATTTCATGTCTTCTCTGTCGGGAAAAGAACCAAATTCCATGTTAGCGCTGTCAATGATTGGAGCGTGCTGGCGGCACCGGGCCACCGGCGGCAGACCGGATGGAATGCGCTGGTCCTTCGATGATCTGGACCCGCGAAGGTGGACGGGGCCCGATCCTGGTCAGCGCCATCAGGGCCCGTTCATGAAATTACCCGAACCGACCTGCTTTTTCGTTGCATTGTTACGCATTTCGCGCAAAAAGTGACCGTTCCTACAATTCGGTGTCGACAGCGTTGTCAGTTTCTGCGACATGTCGGACAAAACCAATTCCATGGGAGGTCGCCTTGGCGCAGTCCGTTCCGAGTGCCGGCAAGGGTGGGGAAAGCACCTTTCCGGTAGCCAATAAGATGCTGCCCTTTACCTTCATGCTGTTCTTCATCGTCGGGTTCGTGACCGTGCTGGTCGACCCGCTGGTGGCGAAGTTCAAGGGCGCATTCAATCTCGGCTATGCCGAAGCGATGCTGACCCAGTTCTGCTATTTCCTGGCCTATTTCCTGATCTCTCTGCCGGCCAGCCGCGTGCTGGACCGCCTGGGCTATATCCGCGGCGCCATTGTCGGTTTCACCACTGTCGGGGTGGGCATCCTGTTGTTCATCCCCGCCATCGAGGTGGCGCAGTATGGGGTGTTCCTGGGGGCGCTGTTCATCATCGCCACCGGCGTGACCATGATCCAGGTGGTCATGAACCCGCTGGCGTCGGGCCTGGGCCCGGCGGAGTCGGCGCCGCAGCGCCTGACGCTGGCACAGGCGTTCAATTCCGTCGCCACCATGGTCGGCCCGCTGCTGGCCGGCTACATCATCTTCGACGCGGTGACGGAAGCGGGCGGTGCCACCACCGGGCCCGAGGCGCTGCGCGTGCTGGAAACGCCCTGCCTTGTCCTGGCCGGCATCATGTTCGCCATCGCCGCCCTGTTCTGGCTGCTGCGCGGCAATGAGAAGGTGCAGCGCCGGGAAACCGCGCACTGGCACATGCCGTCGCTGAAGGAAAATCCGCGCCTGGGCTTTGGTGCCCTGTGCATCTTCACCTATGTCGGCGGCGAGGTTGCCATCGGCAGCCTGATGATCAATTACCTGGGCCTGGACAGCACGCTGGGTCTGTCGGAAAGCGTCGCCACCCATTATCTGGCCTATTACTGGGGCGGTGCCATGGTCGGCCGCTTCGTCGGCTCCTATGTGATGACCAAGGTCGCGCCGTCGCGCGTGCTGGCCTTCTGCGCCACGGTTGCCGCCGGGCTGGCCGTCTTCTCCGCCCTGACCACGGGCCCCATCTCCGCCTATGCGGCGCTGGGCATCGGCCTGTTCAACTCCATCATGTTCCCGACCATCTTCTCGCTGGCCGTGAAGGACATGGATGACCAGACGCCGGCCGCGTCGGGCCTGCTGTGCCTGTCCATCGTCGGCGGCGCCCTGGTGCCCTATATCACGGGTGCCCTGGCCGACATGACCAACCTGCACTTCTCCCTGTTCGTGCCGATGATCTGCTACGCCACCATCATCGCCTTCGCCGTGCTGTGCACGAAGGGCGTGCTGGAGAACGGCGTCGGCCGCATCCGCAGCCGCTGATCCGGGTTACGCCGCCGGCCCACCGAAATCCGGGCGAAGGCGTGGGGTTTCATCCCCTGCCCTCGCCCATTTTGGTGGACCCGCGCGGCATTTGCGCTGACAATTCCACCGGTCCAACCGGGAGACACAAATGGCGCCGCCGCATCGCAAGCCGACGATCAACGACGTCGCGGCCCTGGCCGAGGTGTCGATCAAGACCGTCAGCCGCGTCATGAATAAGGAACCTAATGTCCGCGAGGTCGTGCGGCAGAAGGTGATGGCCGCGATCAGCCAACTGGGCTATCAGCCATCTCTGTCAGCGCGCAGCCTGGCCGGCGAACGGTCCTTCCTGATCGGCCATTTCTACGGCGATACCGGCGGCCAATATACCCACGATATCCAGCTGGGCATGCTGAACCGCTGCCGGGCTGCGGGCTATCACCTGCTGATCGAGGAAATCGCCTATAACGCCCCAGATGTGGAGGAGCGGGCGGCCGCCCTGGTCAACCAGGTGCGCATGGCCGGCGTCGTGCTGACCCCGCCCGTCACCGACAATCCCATTGTCCTGGGCGTGCTGCAACGCGCCGGCGTGCCCTATGTCCGCATCGCGCCCGACCGCGATATCGATACGTCGCCCATCGTCCGTATCGATGAATGGAAAGCCACGCGCGACCTGACGGAACATCTGATCGCGCTCGGCCATACGCGTATCGGCTTCATCAAGGGCAAGGCCCAGCACGCGGCCACCCGCCTGCGCTATGCCGGCTTCTGCGAGGCGCTGGCCGACCATGGTCTGGCCCCGCAACCGGACCTGATCGAAGTGGGCGAATTCAACTATACCTCCGCCCTGCCCGCAGCCCAGCGGCTGCTGGAGCGGGCCGACCGGCCGACGGCCATCCTGGCGTCGAACGACGAGATGGCGGCCGCCACCCTGGCCGTGGCCCATGGCATGGGCATCACCGTACCCCAGCAGCTTTCGGTCGTCGGCTTCGACGATATGCCCATTGCCAGTATGGTCTGGCCGCAACTGGTGACCATCCGCCAGCCTGTCATCCAGATGGCGGAAGCGGCGGCCGACATCCTGCTGGAACTGATCAAGCGCAAGGATGCTGGCGTCTGGGAAAACCCGATGCCGCATCGCCAGCTGGATCATGCCCTGATCATCCGTGGTTCTACCGGCCCGGCACCCGATCTGACGACGGGTGCCAAGCTGCGCCCTGTGCGCAGCGCCGGCGGCTGACCACCCCTTCCTGCCAAACCGTCCCGCCCTGGAACGAGATCATGACCAACGGCACCGCCCCTTTCCTGATCGCCGATATCGGCGGCACCAATGCCCGCTTCGCCCTGGTGGGGGCGACCGGCGAGCCCTTCAATGAACAGGTGTTGCGCTGCGCTGATTATCCGACGCTGCAGGACGCCGCCATCGCCTATCTGACGGCGCATGATCTGGTCGGCAAGATCCAGACAGCGACCTTCGCCGTGGCGTCGCCCATCACGGGTGATCTGGTGCGCATGACCAATCTGGCCTGGGAATTCTCCATCAAGGCCGTGGGCCAGGATCTGGGGCTGGCCCGACTGGACGTGATCAATGATTTCACGGCGGTCGCCCTGGGCATCCCCGAGCTGACCCCGGACGATTACACCCAGATCGGCGAAGGTGAGCCGGTGGCGGGCTCCCCCATCGCGGTGCTGGGGCCGGGCAGCGGCCTGGGCGTCTCCGCCCTGGTCCCTATCGACGGCCAGAGCCATTACACGGCGCTGGCCACGGAAGGCGGCCATGTCACCATGGCCCCGGTCAGCGACCGCGAAAGTGCTGTCCTGGCCCAGTTGCGCAAGCAGTTCGAACATGTGTCGGCCGAGCGGCTGGTCTGTGGTCCCGGTCTGGTGAACCTGTATGACACGCTGGCCTTCCTGGACGGGGTGGAGGCGGAGAAGCTGACGGCGGCCGAAATCTCTGAACGCGCCATCGCCAGGCGGGACGCCGTCTGTGTGGAAGCCTTGGACATGTTCTGCGCCATGTTGGGCACGGTGGCCGGCAATCTGGCCCTGTCGCTGGGATCGCGCGGCGGCGTCTACATCGCCGGCGGCATCATCCCGCGTTTCCTGTCCTGGTTCGCCCACAGCCGCTTCCGCAAGCGTTTCGTGGAAAAGGGCCGGATGCGGGCCTTTCTGGGGCCCATCCCGACCTATGTCGTTACCCACCCCTATCCGGCATTCCTGGGGCTTTCCGCCCATGTCCGCCGGGTTGGTCGCGGTGGCCTGTAACGGCAGGCCGTGACACGAGGCGTGTCGAACGGGTAGATTGCGCTCGCCCCGTGGTTGTGCGGGGCGAGGCAAGGGAGCGGCGATGCAGCCGACCGTGAGACAGGTCGTGATCGTACCCGGCAGCCAATGGGCACCGGGCACGGTACGCGCGCAGTTGGCGGAATTCGAACGTCAAGGGTTCGACGACCTGCTGATTCTGGCGGAAAATGGGTTCGCCAGCCTGGATGGGTGCCGGCTGGGCCGTGCTTGTCTGCGTGTGCTGCCCTTCACCGACCTGTCGCGGGCCCTGCCCTGGCTCCAGCATCGTTTCCTGCTACACACGGGATTACAGGCCGTCGACGCCAATTTCAGGGCCATGGCCCTTGGCGGCGACGCCATGCTGGTGACAGCCGACGAAGGGCGCCCGTCGGGCATTGCCCTGCTGTCCAGGAATCTGCTGCTGACGACGGATTCCAGCCTGATGGATGGCGGGTTGGAACTGTTGGCCTCGGCCCGCGCCGTCCTGCCGCCGGCAGCCGCCGAACGGTTGTCGCGGCGGCCGGCCGTGTTCCTGGACCGTGACGGCGTCTTGAACCAGGATACGGGCTATGTCGGACGACGGGACCAGCTGGAATGGCTGCCCGACATGGTTACGGCCGTGCGGCGGATCAATGATGCCGGCTATCGTGCTGTTGTCATCACCAATCAGGCCGGGGTGGGGCGCGGTTTCTATACCGAAGACGATGTGCGCACCATCCATGGCCTGATGGAAGACCATCTGGCGGCATCCGGGGCCTATATCGACCGATTCTATTATTGTCCCTACCACCCCGACGCCGTGCTGCCCGCCTATCGGGCCCCACACCCGGAACGCAAACCGGGTTCCCATATGGTGCTGCGGGCAGCGGCGGAGATGGAAATCGACCTTTCCGCCTCCGCCATGATCGGCGACCGCAACAGCGACATGGAATGCGCTGAAGGCGCCAGCATACGCGGCATCATGATCCAGGGCGATGACATCCTGCAAGCCGTCGCCACCGCGCTGTCTCCCGACTGATCAGCCCGCCACACCCATCGAGATAATGAAAATGACGAAGGTGGTGCTGGTCATCAAGGTGATGAACAGCAGCGCCACGGTACGCCACAGGGCGGAGAAATTGCTCAGCCGGTAAGTGCCCCGAAGCTGAAAGAACATATGCACAGGTGGCGCGAACACGATCAGTGACCCGATCAAACCATCCGAGTTGTTCGTAAACTTGATCAACAGCGAGATGATGATGAAAAGCAGCGACATGAAGGAAAGCGAATAAAGCGAGAAGATGGCATGGTCATACATGGCCACATCCCGTTTCCAGAAGAACAGAAGCCACAAGAACGGCAGGGATATCGGGATCAGAAGCCAGGAAAACTTATAGGCCGTGTTCTGCATCTTGTAGAGCAGTAGCTCGGGATTTTTCAGCTTTTTCTTGATCTTCGCCTCCAGCTCCGGCGAGCCGAAATTGAAGTTAAGGTTCTGATCAATGTTCCCGGCCAGCAGTTCCGGCAGGGTGGAGTTGGCCTCCGCCGTCACCGTCGCTGGCTTGCCCCCGACCCCTTCCTTCACGGCCGCCCCCGCCGCCTCCAGCGTCGCCTTGTAGGTGTCCAGCGCCAGTTGCGCCTTCTCCACCTGTCTGGCCGATCTGTCGCGCTGCTTTTCCAGCGACCGGGTCGGATCGCCCGTCGCCACGGCGGCGGCCAGCTCACCTTCGGCAGAGACCAGATCGTCCTTCGCCTCCTGCAGCCCTTCCTGCAAATGCGCCAGCGCCGCCGCCTGATCCGTCGGGGGAATGGTGACAGGCACCTGGGCAGCACCGCCCAGCAGCGAGAAGACCATGAACATCATGAACACAGTGAACAGGAACATGGCCATGGGCGTGACATAGCGCGCACGATGGCCGTGAATATAATCATAGGTCAACTTGCCGGGTCGGAACATCAGCATGGGCAGGGTGCGCCACGCCTTGCTGTCGAAATGCAGGATGCCGTGGAAAAACTCCTCCACGATATGCAGCATGGACCGGTGCAGATGCCCGTGCTGCCCGCAGGCATGGCAGAAGCGGCCCTTCAACTCCGCTCCGCAATTGGCACAGGCGCCATGTGCATGCCCGCCCTGGCCATGTTCACCCTCGATGGCAGACGCGACCAGTCCCGCCGTCGCCATGGCGCCAACCGATTCAATCCCGTCGCTCATGCATCCCCCCAAGACCGAAGCGCGGGTGCAGCGTGCCAGGGTCATGGGGGCGAGATCAAGCCGTTCCGTCTTCCAACCCGTTGACATCGCCACATAATCACGGGGCGAATGGCTTGATGACCACACCGCATGCAGATAACGTCATTTACGTATATTTTTAATGTGATATTTGTACACATAAATATAATCACCCAATGGGGAGGAACCATGACATCGCAATTCGGGCGTTGGGGGGCGGTGCTGGCGGGCTTGCTGGTCGCGCAGTGCCTGTCGGGCGCGCTGGCCGCACCGCCGGGTGGGGAAACGGTCCGGTCGACCGACCAGTTCCAGAGCGGCCGCGACGGCTTCGCCAACCCCGAACTGATGCCGGGGGCGGCACTGTACAAGGACAATTGCGCCGCCTGCCACCAGGGGGCCGTCTATAAGGCGCCGCACCGCACCTGGCTGGAGATGATGACGCCGGGTATGCTGTACACGGCCATGACCGACGGCATGATGCAGACCCAGGCGGCGCATCTGAACCCCCAGGAACGGCGCGACATTGCCGAATATCTGACGCGGCAGAAGCTGGACCTGACGGCGAAGGAGCCGGAGCCGCCGCGCTGCACGGGCAAGGCGGCGGCTTTCGACCTGTCGCGCCCGCCAGCACCCGTGGGCTGGGGGCATGACACATCGCGTTTCGTGCCGGCCAGCACAGCCGGGTTGACGGCGGCCGAGGTGCCGACGCTGCGGTTGAAATGGGCGTTTGCCTTCCCCAACACCCTGCGCGCCCGGTCACAGCCGGCCATCGGCATGGGGGCCGTGTTCGTGGGTAGCAAGGACGGCACCGTCTATGCCTTCGACCTGGACAGCGGCTGTGTACGCTGGACCTACCGCGCCGGAGCCGAAGTGCGGACGGCCATCGTGCTGGAAAGCTGGCCGGCGGGACAGACCCCACCCGCCCATCCCAGGCTTTATTTCGGGGACGTACTGGCCCGCGCCTATGCGCTGGACGCCACCACAGGTCAGGAGATCTGGGCGCGCAAGGTGGATGACCATTCCAACGCCACCATCACCGGCAGCCCGGCGCTTCATGGCAACCGGCTCTATGTTCCCGTCTCCTCACTGGAAGTGACGGCGGCGGCCGATCCCGCCTATGCCTGCTGCACCTTCCGCGGCGCCGTTGCCGCGCTGGACACGGAAACGGGCGAGACCGTGTGGAAAAGCCATACGATCCCCGACGAGCCGGCGGAAAAGGGGCGAACAGCCGCCGGCACGCCCATTCTGGGCCCGTCCGGGGCACCGGTCTGGAACAGCCCGGCCGTGGATGCGGCGCGCGGCCTGATCTATGTCGGATCGGGGGAGAATTATTCCACACCCGCCGATGGCAACAGCGATTCCGTCATGGCCTTTGACCTGCAAACGGGTCAGCGCCGCTGGCATACGCAGACGACGGCCAGGGACGCCTGGAATGTGGCCTGCATGATGGGCGACAATCCCAATTGCCCCGTCGAACATGGTCCCGACCTGGATTACGCCGCCTCCCCCATCCTGATACGGCTGGCCGATGGCGGGCAGATCATCGCGGGCGGGCAGAAAAGCGGCGCCGTGCATGGTTTCGATCCCGATACGGGTCGGCTGCGCTGGTCGCTGAAACTGGGGCGCGGCGGGGTGCAGGGGGGCGTGCATTTCGGCATGGCCGCGGAAGGCCAGCGCCTTTATGTCCCCCTCTATGACATGGAAAATGCCCGCGATGGCAAAAAGGTGACGGAACCGGCGCGACCCGGCCTGTACGCCGTGGACGCTGCGAACGGCCAATTGCTGTGGAGTCATCCGGCCCAGGATGTCTGCGGGGGCCGGGAATTCTGCGATCCCGGCATCACGGCCGCCATCACGGCCATGCCGGGCGTGGTCTTTGCCGGCCATTCCGATGGCTGGGTCCGCGCCTATGACGGGGCGACGGGGAACATCGTCTGGTCCTTTGACACGACCCGGCCGGTGATGGGCGTCAACGGGGCGGAAGCCAAGGGCGGGTCGATGAGCGGACCGGGCCCCGCCATCGGCGACGGGCATGTGGTGCTGAATTCCGGCTATGGGCTTTATTTCAAGATGCCGGGCAACGCCCTGCTGGTCTTCGCACCGGCCGGCCACTGACTATTCATGCCGGTACCGGAATAAATTATAATGCCAATCTCCCTTGATCGTGACCGATCAAGGGAGATTTCGTGCTCCCTCAATCGCCGAGCGCCCGCATCCGCGGGCTTGGCTTGGCGAGCGCACGAGCGCCGGGCCGGCGGGAGCATGCCTGCAATCCGCCAAAGGTCAAGCCTTCGGCGGATTGGTATAAATCAGTCCGGTACCGGAATATTCCTTGTCTACCGGCCCTGAAAGCGGACAGGCGCCTTGGCGAAGAAGGCGCGCCGTGCCTCTACATGGTCGCGGGTGGACATCAGCATGGCCTGCCCCACCTCCTCCAGCCTCAACACCCCGTCCAGCCCCTGCGGGCCGGCGGCCAGGGCGGCACGGATGGAGGCCACGGCACCGGGGGCGGCATCGGCCAGCCGGGTCGCCCGCGCCAGGGAAACGGCCAGAACCTGCCCTTCTTCGGCCAGCAGGTCGGCCATATGCTCCGCCACCGCCTGTTCCCCGCCGACAATATCGCACAGCATCAGCAATTCCCGCACCCGGCCCATGGGCAGACGCTGCGGCAGCGACCAGAGCAGGCCCAGATCGGGCATCAGCCCGACCTTGCCAAAGGCCGCACAGAAACGGGTGGACGGCGCCACCACCACCAGATCGCAGGCCAGCGCCAGGGAGAAGCCGGCGCCGAAGGCCGCCCCCTCCACCGCCGCGACAACTGGTTTCGATAGCGTAACCAGTTGTCGAACGATGCCCTGACAGGCGCGCATCATGCGGGTGGCGTCCAGCGGGTCATCCTCCTTCATCCCGGCCAGATCGCCGCCGGCGCAGAAGACCCCGCCCTGGCCGGTCAGCACCAGGGCCCGGACGCTGGTATCGGTGTCGAGTGCGCGCAACTGGTCGGACAGGGCAGCGACCAGGGCGGCCCCCAGGGCATTGCGCCGGTCGGGCTGGTTCAAACGGACGATGGCGACGGGCCCGTCACGGTCCACCATCACCGGCGGCTGCATGGTTCCCCCCACCCTTCCGGACAGCGCCAAAGGGGCCGATCCATACAATCCCCATCCATACAATCACCCATACACTCCTCCATACAATCCGGCCGGGACCCCGTCGCGCGGCCAGCATGCGCGCGGATAAGTTTATACATGATCAACATTCTTTGTATATTATGATGCCGGTTCATGCACAGGGTTGGAGCAATGATTATGGTTACGGTGGAGATGCTGCTTGCGGCGGGATGGCAGCCGGAAGAATGGCGGGACTATGCCGGTCTGGTCGGCCCGTTCTGGTGGCGGCAGGAGGGTGAAACACGCGCTTACGGCCTGTTGTGCGGGGAGAAGCACCGGAACGAGCGCGGGACGATCCATGGCGGCCTGATCGCCAGCCTGGCCGACCATGGAATCGGCCTGATCGTCTGGGACAGCGTCGACCGCCGCGCCTGTGCCACCATCCAGATGAACATGCATTATATCGGCGCCGCCCGCGTCGGCGACTTCATTGAAGCCCGCGGCGAAATCCTGCGCTCCGGCCGCAGCGTCATCTATGCCCGCGGCTTGCTGACCGTGGGTGACCGGCCCGTCGCGGCGGTGGATGGGGTGTGGAAGCTGCTGGAGGGGTGAGGCGGGGTTGACCGGCCGGAGCGGACACCCCCGTCACGCCGAAAACGATATGCAATACATGCAACATGAACCGGAGGGCGTTTCAGAGACGCCCTGACGGTCACTCCGAATGCGCAGTGCAGTGGACGCAGCAAATCAGCGTTGGATAAAGAGCAAAGCTGGATTTGCGGGGAAAGTCCGGAATGCGCCCCATGGCAGTCGTACCAGCGCTCTGGTGAACGTCTCGTCAGCGGACATTGGGAAAGACGTTTTGTCCGGAAAGCCGTCCGACAAACAATTTGTCCGGATTGCCATCGCGGACGCCGATTTCCGGACAGCCATCGAGTTGACCGCCAAACGACGGTTTGGCGGACCGGGGTGGGACCGGAAGCTGACGAGCGAATTACCCGCAGCAGCTTGGGTTTACAGACATTGCCATCCGCAGCGACTTCAGCTCGCGCTGCTTCCAGAGTACGGTGATATCGTTGCGTGATGATGTTAAGGTCGCACGACTCACCCCTACTCTTAGCTTTGCTACAACAGTCTTACATTGTAGAATTAAATTTGCGGCCTCCCTTGAGGACGGCGGGATGCCCGCATCTGTCGTATTGTTGCCGCCGCTCGACTTTGCCGTGGCGCCGTCTATAAAATTGGGAGAGTCATATTATTGCATAAAGGTAACTTATAGAAAATTGGAGGAGCGCATGAGGATTAAAAAGGTCAAGGTCACAAATTTCAAATTTTACGAGGAGACGTTCACACTAGCGTTGAACGATGGTCTCAATGTGATCGTTGGTGCCAACGAGTCCGGGAAGACCACAATTCTGGAAGCGATTCATTTGGCGCTAACAGGACATCTACACGGTCGCCCGTTGAGGAACGATCTCACAAACTATCTCTTCAATTTAAACGCACAGACCAAATATGTGGAGAGCCTTAGCACAAAATCTCCACTTCCACCGCCAGCGATTACAATCGAGCTGTTCTTTTCGGGAGCTTCCAGCGACCTGGCGGTGCTTGAAGGAGATGGAAACTCCGATAAGGTCAAGAGCAGCGGCGTAATCTACAAGATCGAATTTGACGAGGAAAATTATAAAGTTCCGTATGAAGAATTGTTGAAGGCCGGTACGCTTGGTTCCATTCCTGTTGAGTATTACACAGTGACCATGCGTTCATTCGCGCGTAAGACCATCACCCCTCGCAGTATCCCTATCAAGTCCGCGTTGATCGATTCCTCCAGTACGCGGCTGCTGAACGGATCGGATGTCTACCTCTCTCGGATCATTCGCGACGTGCTGGAAGAGAAGGAGCGCGCGTCCATTTCCCAGGCCCACAGAAAGCTCAAGGAGGCTTTCGGGGCGGACGAGAACCTTAAGTTAATCAACGAGCGGATCACCAAAGCCGCTAAGATTAGCCAAAAGGCAGTCAGTATCTCTGTCGATCTGTCGTCTCAGACTGCATGGGAAAGCAGCCTGATGACCTACATCGACCTCATCCCCTTCCAGTACATCGGCAAGGGCGAACAATGTGTTATCAAGACTAAGTTGGCTCTCAGCGCCAAGAAGAACGCCGAGGTGACGGCGATTCTACTGGAAGAGCCTGAGAATCACCTTTCACATACGCGGTTGAACGAGTTGATCGCCGATCTTACTGATCAGCACGGGCAGAAACAGATCATCATTTCCACGCATAGCAGTTTTGTGGCCAATAAGCTTGGTCTGGACCACTTGATCGTGCTGCGTCGCGGTGAGGTGGTGCGCATCTCGGAGATGAAAGCAAGCGACTTCTTCAAGAAGTTGGCTGGATACGACACCTTGCGTTTGGCGCTGGCGACCAAGGCCATTCTGGTGGAGGGAGACTCCGACGAGCTGATAGTTCAACGCGCCTATATGGATGCCAACGGCGGCCGGCTACCTATACAGGATGGAATAGATGTGATCTCGGTCGGCACGGCGTTCCTGCGCTTCCTCGAACTGGCGAAACATCTCAAGATCCCGGTCGCCGTAGTCACCGATAATGACGGCGACCCAGCTGCCGTCGAGAAAAAGTATGATGCTTTCCGAAGTTCTGGCACTGTAAAAATCTGCTGCGATCGTGTCGTGGACTCCGGATCTCTTGTCATCAAGGAAAAGCCCTATAACTACAATACTTTGGAGCCGAAACTCCTTAAGGCGAACAATCGTGCGATCCTGAATGCCATCCTCGGGGTGACGACAGATACGGATGACGAACTCCGCATCTATATGCGGACCAATAAGACCGAGAGCGCCTTGGCCATTTTCAACTCGACTGCCAAGATCACCTATCCAGACTATATTATCGAGGCCATCTCTCCGTGATCGGCGATAATAAGATCGTCATCGCCGCCGCCGGATCAGGTAAGACCACCTATCTCGTTAAAGAGGCGATGAAGGTTAAGGGCGAGCGTGTTTTGATTACCACTTATACTGAATCGAACGAAGCTGAAATCCGCCAGAAGTTCTTTGAGTTGGCTGGTTGTGTGCCAGCTAATGTAATGATCATGACATGGTTCAGCTTCCTCATAACCCATGGGGTGAAGCCGTTTCAGGGAGGGCTGTTCGAACACTCTGTTACCGGTATGCATTTGGCTCCGGCTCAATCAGGTTTCAGGTACAAAAACCCCCAAGGCAAGCCCGTCTACTGGTCCGAAGATGAATTTGATAAATATTATTTCGACCCGGCTTGGCAGGTCTATTCCGACAAGCTCTCCAAGCTTGTAATTCGCTGCAACAAGAAAAGCGAAGGAGCCGTTATTGATCGGATTTCCCGGATCTTTTCTTATATTTTTGTAGACGAGGTACAGGACCTTGCGGGCTACGATCTAGACATCTTGGCAGAATTTGCCCGAAGTTCCGTCCGACTTCTCATGGTTGGCGATCCGCGGCAGGTGACGTACCTTACACACCACGAGCGGCGCTACGCAAAGTACGCTGAAGGCAGAATTGTAGAGTTTATACGCAGTGAGCTTCCAAAGAAAGTACCGGTCGTCATAGACGAAACGACTCTGAATCGGTCACACCGCAACAATGCGATCATCTGCGCCGTGTCGTCCCGGCTCTATCCTGGCTTGCCTACTACCCAAGCATGCGAATGCACTCAGTGCCGTACAGAAGTGCCTACACACACTGGTGTCTTTATAGTACGGACTGCCGACTACGCTTATTATCTTGAAACATTTCTACCGATGCAACTACGTGACAAAGTTAACAGCTCCGGTGTGGACCACAGGCGGCCCGCCATGAATTTTGGAGAATCGAAAGGCCTAGGCTTCGACCATGTAATCATCCTGCCTACCCAGCCGATGCGAGACTGGCTCGCCGATCCGACTGCTGAGTTAAAGGCCCTGAGCCGGGCGAAATTCTACGTCGCTCTGACGCGCGGCCGCCATAGTGTGGCGATAGCGATGGATTGGGGCGCTGCACCCTTGCCTAGTGGTTTCACGCTTTATGTGCGTGCAATAGCGGTGTAACGCCGGTTGTGGTCCGGTGAATGGCTAGTTCCAGGTCCAGGGACTGTCACCTTGGGTGATCAAAAGTGGGGCGCAAATCGGAAGTCCGCCTTCTCATAGATACCGTCCGTCAAACCGACGTTTGATGGACAAACAGAAATGGCTGATTTCCCCGTGACCTGACCGAAAACCCGCCCGTCCGCTTCCGCCCCCCCCCCCCTCCCCCCGATCAACTCTCCCCCATCCCCCAGACGATCCCCCGGCGCAGCAGCTCGTAAAAGACCGGGTGCTGCCAGGCGCAGCGTTCGACGAAGGGGTAGAAATCGGCCAGCGGGCGCAGGTCGTAGCGGCCGCGGCAATGGCCCAGGGTCAGGTACAGGATTTCTCCGCCATGGCTGGCGCGGGTGTAGAGGACGGGGTGGTCGGCCTCTGCCCACTCGGAGCGCACGAATTCCGGGGTGGGGCCGGCGAAGCGGGTGGTCAGCAAGGTGTGGTTGCCGGGATGGCAGGTGCAGAGATATTGCTCATCCTCCACCACGAAATCGCGCAGGCCCCGGGTCAGGGGATGGTGCGGGTCGGCCACCTTCACCTTGAACCGGGTGATGGGCGGGTGAGCCTGGAACTGGCTGCCCAGCATGTCCATGAATTCAGGCGCCGCATCGGGGCAATCCACCCTGCCATCGGCCAGGAAATTCAGGATGGAGTTGGTGCCGTGCAGGGCGAACCAGCGGCGGCCCCGGCCCAGAAACTGTTTCAACGCCGCCAGCCCGGCCGCATCAGGGACGATGTCGCAGGTATAGGTGATCAGCATGTCGGCCGCCGCGATGACGGCCGCATCGCCATAATCCCCCAATACCGTCACCCGCATCTGTTCATGGTCGGCCAGCAGCTTCAGCAGTTCCAGGCGCGCGAAGTCGATATCATGGTATCTGCCGCCCGCGATCAGGCAGACATTGATGGCTTTTGACATGGCGTCAGCCCCTTCTGCCCGGCTGGCGGATCGGGTCGGTTCCGTCCCAGTCGCGCGATGCGGCCTGGACCCTGGCGAAGAATTTCATCAGGGCGGGCGTCGCCTCGAACAATTCCACCATGGTGCCGGGGTAGTCCCCCTGATTGTCGAAATAGGCAAAGCCGGTGCCGGCGGCCGTGGTGCCGCCCTGGGCCACGGTCTGCCCCGCCGCCAGGGCGCGGGACAGATCGGCGGCATAATCGGCGCTGGCCACGCCGACATGGTGCATGCCCTGGTGCCCGGCGCCCAGGAATTCGCGATAGACGCTGGGCGCGTCGTTCAGTTGCTGCACCAGTTCGATCTGTAGATCCCCGCTATAGGCCGTGGCCACCGACATGCGCACATCCACGGGCACCCCGCGCAGGGTGACGCTGGCAAAGGCGATGTCGGGCAGCACATAGAAGGGACCGACACCCAGATTGTCGATCCAATGGCGCATGGCCGCATCCAGATCGCGGACGACATAGCCATTCTGCGTGATGGGGCCGAACAGGCGGCTCATGCCCTGTCCTCCTTGTCCGGGAAGCTGCGTGAGGGGGATGGGGCGGGGTCGGGCGCGGGGCTGGGGTGGCTGGCGCGGCGCACGAAGGAGATGCTGTCGAAGCTGATCACCACGGTGCCGTCGGCCTTTTCCACCGCATGGCGCAGGGTGACGATGCCGGCATCATCACGCTTGGCAGAGATACGTTTGGCCACCAGTTCAGAGCGGGCGCGGATGACATCGCCAGGGCGCAGGGGGGCGGCCCAGCGCACATTCTCCCACGCGATGCCGCAGACCCAGGCGATGTCGCCATTCTCCTGCGCATCCAGCACCCGCCAGAGCGCACAGGAATAAAGCCCCGACCCGATCATGCCGCCAAAGGGCGAGCGGGCGGCCAGGTCCGGGTCGGTGTGGAAATATTGCGGATCATATTTGATGGCGAAGTCGCGCATATCCTGCGCTTCCACGGTCAGGGGGCGGCTTTGCGTGCGTTCCCCGATGCGCAAATCCTCCCAGTAACGCCAGCCGGCCATGGGCCGATCCCTCCATTTCCGTATTCTTGTATTGAGAATTGCAGAATTTTGTATGCGCGTCACGGGGGTTTGTATATTTTAGGCGGCAATGATGAAATTTACCGGGAGGGTGAGTGCCGATGGCCCAGATCATTGTCACCGATCGCGGCGGGGACAGCCACGCTTTCCAGGCCGAGAGCGGCCTGTCGCTGATGCAGAACCTGAAGGATCAGGGGCTGGATATCGCGGCCATCTGCGGGGGCTGCTGTTCCTGCGCCACCTGCCATGTGCATGTCGATACGGCCTGGATAGCGGCCGTGGGCGCGCCGGCGGCGGATGAGCTGGAACTGATGCAGGACAGCGCGCATTTCCGGCCGGGCCCGTCGCGCCTGTCCTGCCAGATCCGGGTGGATGAGAAGCTCGACGGGCTGCGCGTGACGCTGGCGCCGGAAGACTGAGCGCGGCGGGAACGAGATAAACATCAGGGAGGAAAATATGGGTCGGGTTGCGGGGAAGGTCTGCCTGGTGACGGGCGCGTCGATGGGACTGGGGCGCGCGGATGCGCTGGCCCTGGCGGCAGAGGGTGCGCGCGTGGTCATGGCTGACGTGGCCGAAGAAGCGGGAGAGGCGGCGGCAGCGGACATCCGCGCGGCCACGGGGGCCGAGATCGTGTTTGTCCGCCATGACGTGACCAGTGAAGAGAGCTGGGCGTCGCTGATCGCCGGGATCGAGGCGCGGTTCGGGCGGCTGGACGTGCTGGTCAATAATGCCGGCACGGTGGTGGTGGCGGATGTGGAGAGCACCAGCCTGGAACAATATCGCAAGGTCAATGCCGTCAGCGCGGAGGGCACCTTCCTGGGCTGCAAACACGCCATCGGGTCGATGAAGAAGACGGGCGGCGGCAGCATCATCAATATGTGCTCCGTCGCCACGCATCTGGGCTATCCGGTGTTCTTCGCCTATTCAGCGGCCAAGGGGGCGGTACGCGGGATGAGCAAGTCCATCGCCATCCATTGCCAGATGCATGGATATAATATCCGCGTGAACACCGTACATCCCGGCGCCATGGACACACCCATGGTGCGCGCCGCCAACACCACCCTGTTCGGCAGCGAGGAGGAGGCGAAGAAGCACCTGCCCCCCATCGGCCAGCCCGAGGATGTGGCCGCCATGATCGTCTATCTGGCCAGCGACGAAAGCCGCTTCGTCAATGGGGCGGAACTGGTGATCGATAATGCGGTGGTGATTTCGTGAAGGCGCGGGGGAGCGTGAGCTCCCCCTCACGGCTGGCGGCGACGGGAGGGCGAGCGAAAGCCCCCTACCCTTCCACCGTCACCAACACCCGGCCGCCCTGCACCTGCGTTTCATAGAGCGTCAAGGGCCGATAGCCGGCGCCGCCCAGGCAGCGGCCGCCATCGGCCAGGTCGAAGCGGGCGCCGTGCAGGGGGCAGGACAGAATGCCGTTGCGCAACCGACCTTCCTCCAGCGTGCTGGCGGCATGGGTGCACATGTTGCGCACGGCCCGGATGCTGTCGCCCGCGCGGCAGAGCAGGATGTCTTCCGCGCCCAGGGTCACGCGCAGCTTGCCCCCGTCCGGCAGATCGGACAGGGCGCAGGCGTCAAAGGTTTGCGCCATTCCCGGCCCCGTCACGAACGCCGCTGGTCAAAGCGGCGGCCGACCATGGCGGCGGCAATGTTGATCTTCTGGATATCGACGGCCCCGCCGGCAATGCCCCAGCCCCAGCTGTCGCGCAACCGCCGTTCCATGCCATATTCATGGGAATAGCCATAACCGCCCATCAGCTGCACGGCCGCCCCCGTCACCTCGCGCGAAATCTCATTGGCGAAGCATTTGGCGACCGAGCTTTCGATCAGGGACGGCAGGCCGTCCTGAGCATTGCTGGCGGCGCGGTGGATCAGCAGGCGGGCCGCCTCCACCTTCATCTTCATTTCGGCCAGCTTGATCTGCACCGCCTGGAATTCGACGATTGCGCGACCAAACTGTTTGCGTTCCTGAACATAGTCGGTCACCTCCTCCAGCGCGCCCGACGCCTGGGCCAGCGACATGGTGGCGTTGCCGCAGCGTTCCAGATCAAAGGCTTCCATCATCTTCTTGAAGCCGCCGGCCCCGACGATGACATTCTCCGCTGGGATTTCGACATCGTCGAAATAAAGGTCGGAACTGGGGATACCGCGGAAGCCCATCAGCTGTTCCTGCGCGCCATAGCTGAGGCCCTTGGCGCCCTTTTCCACGAAGACGGCACCGATGCCCTTGGCGCCGGGATCGTCCGACAGGCGGCAATAGACGACATAGGCATCGGCATGGCCGCCGCCCGAACACCAGCGCTTGGTGCCGTTCAGATACAGCTTTCCGTCGCGATTGGTGACGCGGGTGGTCAGGTCGGTCAGTGCCGAGCCGGCCTCTGGTTCCGACATGGAGATGGCGATGATCATCTCCCCCCGGCAGACGGCGGGCACGACGCGGTCGCGGAGCGCCGGACTGCCGAAATGTTCGATGGCGCGCACGGGGCCGACGCAGGATTCGAACACGGGGAAGGCCACGGCCGAGGAGATCTTGGCCAATTCCTCCAGCACGATCAGGGCTTCCAGATTACCCAGCCCCATGCCGCCATAATTGGTCGGTATATTTATACCCAGGAACCCCAGTTCCGCATACCGGCGTATCCATTCGTGCGGACAGGGTTCGCCCGTCAGGTCCAGTTGCTGGGCCAGGGGACGCAACTGTTCCTGGGCAAAGCGACGCGCGGCCTGCTGCAATTCGCGCTGTTCGTCGGTCAGTCGGAAATCCATGGACCTTCGTCCTCCCTCAATGGGCGCGCAGCCTTATCTTTCCTGGCTTTGGGGCGCCGTTTTTCCTATTCGATTGCAGCCTGCGGCGCGGTGACGCGCGCTGACCGCCCCTGTTATCTATACAGAGAGACAGTTTTTTGTATACACAAAATCGGCATCACTGATATACAAACTGACGAACGGACAAAATCAGCACGGTTGCAGGCTTGCGCCGCCCCCGGTTTGCCATGACCATGAGGGCAGAGGGCGGAAAGCCCCGTGATCAAGGGAGGAGAGACGAGATGGATCTGGGTCTGAAGGGCAAGAAGGCCGTCGTGACCGGCGCCACCAAGGGCATCGGCCGCAAGATCGTGGAGGCGCTGGCCGATGAGGGCGTGGATATCGCCATCTGTTCACGCACGGCCGAAGAGGTGGAAGAGACGCTGGCCGTGCTGCGCGCCAAGGGTGTCAATGCCGTGGGCGAGGCCGTGAATGTGCGCGACGGGGAGGCCTATAAGGCCTGGATCGCGCGCGCAGCCGAACAGCTGGGCGGCATCGACATCCTGGTCCCCAACGTGTCCGGCGGGGCCGGCATGGACAGCGAAAAGAACTGGCAGCGCAATTTCGATGTGGATGTCATGGGCGCGGTGCGCGCGGTGGACACGGCCGTGCCGTTCCTGAAGAAATCCGGCGAGGGGTCGGTGGTGTTCATCGTGTCCACCAACGCCATCGAAACCTTCGCGGCGCCCATGGCCTATAACGCGCTGAAGGCCAGCCTGATCACCTATTCCAAGCAATTGGGCCAGTTCCACGGCAAGCGGCGCATCCGCTTCAACGCCCTGTCGCCGGGCCCGATCTTTGTCGAAGGCGGCGCCTGGGACATGATCAAGACCTCTCAGCCTGATTTCTATAACGCCACCATCGCCGCCCACCCGTTCGGCCGCATGGGCACGGCCGAGGAAGTGGCCAAGGCCGTCGCCTTCCTGGCCAGCCCGGCCGCCAGCTGGATCAACGGCACCCACCTGATTGTCGATGGTGGATATACGAAGGGCGTCCATTTCTGATCCGGGAGTGCGCATCATGCCGATCAAACGGGTCAAGCCGGGCGATTTCACCCGCACCCCCATCGACAAGGCCCCGGACCCGCAGCTGGGCCACGCCATCATCGCCAAGGAGCGCTATACCAGCCCCGATTTCATGAAACTGGAATGGGAGCGGATGTGGAAACGCAGCTGGCTGCTGGGCTGTCGGGAGGATGACATCCCGGAACCGGGCGATTATGTCTGTACGGAAATCGGGCGGGAGGCGATCCTGATCGTCCGCCAAGCCGATATGTCGATCCGCGCCTTCTATAATGTCTGTCAGCATCGCGGCAACCGGCTGGTGCCGCCCGGCATCGGCAAGCTGAAGACGTTCAAATGCGCCTACCACCATTGGGAATATGGGCTGGATGGCGATTATGTGCGCATCCCGGACAAGGAAACCTTCCCGCAGGGCACGCCCTGTCAGGGATTGCCGGAGGTGCCGTGCGATGTCTGGGGCAGCTTTGTCTGGTTCAACCTGAACAAGGATGCCGAGCCGCTGCGGGAATTCCTGGGCGTGATCCCCGAGCATCTGGACCCGTATCATTTCGACCGGATGGCCCTGACCCGGGACTGGACCATCGAATGGGACTGCAACTGGAAAGCGTCCGTTGATGCCTTCAACGAGAGCTACCATGTGCAGGGCATCCATCCGCAGCTGCTCTATTACCTGGATGATCTGGATATCCAGATCGACTGTTACGACCGGCACAGCCGCTATCTGGTGCCGTTCGCCACCACCAGTCCGCGTGTGAAGGAAACCACCGACATCCCGCCCCTGATCCGCCTGATCATGAAGCAGGCGGGCATGGACCCGGCCGATTTCGACGGCAAGACGCGCGAAGTGCGGTTGGCGGTACAGAGATGGAAGCGGGAGAATGGGGCATCACAAGGGTTCGATTATTCGGACCTGAATGATGACCAGCTGACCGATGATTACCATTACCTGATCTTCCCCAACATCACGCTGAACGTGCATGCCGATGATCTGATGCTGTTCCGGCAGCGACCGCACCCGACCGACCCCAACAAGATGTTCTACGATCTGCTGAATTTCCGCCTGCTGAAACAGGGGGAGGAAAAGCCCGAACGGCCGGAACACCGCTTCTACCGCCATGGGGAAAAGTCGTTGGGCCAGGTGCTGGACCAGGATGCCTATAATCTGCCCGGCGTACAGCTGGGCATGCAGTCGGAAGGCTTCCCCGGATTGTGGCTGGGGGATCAGGAACTGCGCATCCGGCACTTCCACAAGGTGATCGACGATTATGTGTATGGGGGGGAGAGGTAATTCCCTTCCGTCCTCTCAACCGTCATCCCGGCGAAAGCCGGGACCCAGGAGCCAAAGGCTCCACCTATCAGCAGCGTCGCCGGACGCAGCGTTAAGCTTCTTTCCTGTGGCCCCTGGGTCCCGGCTTTCGCCGGGATGACGGGAAGATCGGGATCGTCAAAGAGGCCTTTCTTCAAGGAACCAACCCATGCAGCTCAACCGTGACGCCCTGCTTCAGGCCTATCGGCGCATGCGCACCATCCGTGAGTTCGAGGAGCGGATTCATATCGAGAACCGCACCGGGGAGATCGCGGGCTTCACGCACCTGTATGCCGGTCAGGAGGCCGTGGCGGTGGGCGTGTGCGAGCATCTGACGGACAAGGACTGGATCGCGTCCACCCATCGCGGCCATGGCCATTGCATCGCCAAGGGCTGCGATGTCGGCGGCATGATGAAGGAGATCTATGGACGCGCCGACGGCCTGTGCAAGGGCAAGGGCGGGTCCATGCATATTGCCGATCTGGACAAGGGCATGCTGGGCGCCAATGCCATTGTCGGCGGCGGCCCGCCCATCGCGGTCGGCGCCGCCATCGCCGCCAAGCTGGCCGGGCAAGGCCATGTCGCCGTCAGCTTCACCGGTGATGGCGGGGCCAACCAGGGCACGGTGCTGGAAGCGCTGAACATGGCGGCCGTGTTGAAGGTGCCGAAGATTTTCGTGTTCGAGAATAATGGCTATTCCGAACATACGGGTGCGGCCTATGCGCTGGCCGGCCAGGATCTGGGACGGCGGGTGGAGGGGTTCGGCATCCCCGTCTTCCGCGCCGACGGGTTCGACTTCTTCTCCGTGTACGAAGCGATGCGTCAGGCGCTGGAGATCGCGCGGACGGGCGGCGGGCCGGCGGCAATCTATGCCACCTGCACCCGCTATTTCGGGCATTTTGAGGGCGACCCCCAGCTTTACCGCGCCAAGGGCGAGGTGGAGAGGTTCCGGGAGGAGAGCGACTGCCTGAAAGGCTTCCGCGCGCGGGTGACCGACGCCGGCCTGATCGATGCGGCCACCCTGGACGCCATCGATGCCGAGGTTCTGGCCGAGATCGACACCGCCACCAACGACGCCAAGTCAGCCGCCCCGCCCCTGGCGGCGGATCTGGCCACCGACGTCTATATCAGCTATTGAGCGGGAGAGGTTCGATGCCCGTCATCACATTGCGCGAGGCCCTGAACGAGGCCCTGCATCTTGAAATGGCCCGCGACGCCCGTGTGATCGTCCTGGGCGAGGATGTGTCCGGCGGCGCCGGCGGCACGTCCGGACAGCGCGACGCGGCCGGCGGCATTTTCGGCGTGACCAAGGGCCTGATCCATAAGTTCGGGGAAGGGCGCGTCATCGACACGCCCATTTCCGAAAGCTGCATCATCGGGGCTGCCAATGGTGCGGCCCTGGCCGGGCTGCGGCCCGTGGCCGAACTGATGTTCGCCGATTTTGTCGGCGTGGCCATGGACCAGATTTTCAACCAGGCCGCCAAATTCCGCTATATGTTCGGGGGCAAGGCGCGCACGCCGCTGGTCATCCGCATGTCGTTCGGCGCCGGCATGAACTGTGCCGCCCAGCATTCGCAGACGATCTATCCCTTCATGACGGCGGTGCCGGGGCTGAAAGTGGTGGTGCCGTCCAACCCGTACGATGCCAAGGGCCTGCTGCTGACCGCAATCCGTGATGATGATCCGGTGGTGTTCTTCGAGCATAAGGCGCTGTACAGCCGCAAGGGCGAGGTGCCGGAGGGGGAATATCTGATCCCGTTCGGGGAGGCGGCCCTGGTGCGCGAGGGCGAGCATGCGACCATCGTGGCGCTCGGCCGCATGGTGCCGTTTGCTGAAAAGGCGCTGGACAAGCTGAATGCCGAGGGCATCACCTGCGACCTGATCGACCCGCGCACGACCAGCCCGCTGGACGAGGAAACGATCCTGGAAAGCGTGTCGAATACGGGCCGGCTGGTGGTGGTGGATGAAAGCCCGCCACGCTGTTCGGTGGCGTCCGACATTGCCGCCATCGTGGCGCAGAAGGGCTTCCGCGACCTGAAGGCACCCATCGAGATCGTCACGGCCCCGCACACGCCCGTGCCCTTTGCCCGCGAACTGGAACGCGCCTATGTCCCCGGCCCCGCCCAGATCGAGGCCGCCGTGCGCAAGGTGCTGAAAGATGGCTGAGATACACCCCATCACCCTGCCCAAATGGGGCATCGAAATGTCGGAAGGCACGGTCGCCAACTGGCATCTGGCCGTGGGCGCCAGCGCGGAAAAGGGCGCCGAACTGGTCGATATCGAGACGGAAAAGATCGTCAATACGCTCGACCTGGAGGTGGGCGGCACGCTGCGCCGGCAGCTGGCCCAGGCGGGTGACGTGCTGCCCGTGGGTGCCTTGATCGCCGTGCTGGCCGATGCGTCGGTGCCGGACAGTGCCATTGATGCGTTCGTGGCGGGGTACAGGCCCATTGATGTGTCGTTTGAGCCCAAGGAGGGGGGTGCCTCTGCCTCCTCAGCATCAGCCGCGATGCTGAACAGCCACACCAGCTCCTCCTGCCTTCCCCGCGAAAGCGGGGATCCAGGGGTCCCGGGCCCGACCGATGGTGCAGGCGGCCCCTGGCCCCCCGCTTTCGCGGGGGAGGCAACGAAGAGTGACATGAATGTTGAACCTTCCCCCGACCCTGCCCTTCTGGCCGCCCGCAACGAGGCCGCCTATGCCAGCCCGCTGGCGCGGCGGCTGGCCAACCGGCTGGGGATCGATCTGTCCGGCCTGACCGGCACAGGCCAGAAGGGACGGATCAGTCAGGAGGATGTGGAGAAGGCGGCCGCCGCGCGCGGCACTGTTCCGCCAGCGGCACCGGCACCTGAACCGGTGCCTGCGGGGCCCGAACCCCATGCCAGCCCCATCGCGCAGAAGATCGCCCGCAAGCTGGGCATGAGCCTGCATGGCATCAAAGGCACAGGTGCGCGGGGCCGCGTGTCGCTGGCCGATGTTAAGGCGGCGGCGCAGACACGCGGTCTGCTGGATGCACCGACACCGGCTTCCCCTGTAGTACCCCCTGCCCCGCCCCCGCCTCCACCCGCTGCGGGACCGGCGGCGCGCAAACTGGCCGGCGATCTGGGCGTCGATCTGGCCAGCGTCACACCCACGGGGGCCAAGGGCCATGTGACCAAGCAGGATGTGCGTGAAGCGGCCGAACGGGCGTCGGCACCGGCCGTGACGGAAGCCCCCACCTATGACCTGCTGCCGCTGACCGGCATGCGCCGGGCCATTGCCAGCGCCCTGGTCCATGCCAAGCAGACGGTGCCGCATTTCTATCTGACGTCCGATGTCACGGTGGATGCGCTGCTGTCCTTCCGCGAACAGGTCAATGCCCGGCCCAACAGTCCCCGCAAGCTGTCGGTGAATGATCTGCTGATCAAGGCGACGGCCCTGGCACTGACGGAGGTGCCGGACGTCAACGTGCATTGGACGGATGAGGGCATCCGCCGCTTCCGCAGCGCCGATATCTCCGTGGCCGTCGCGGTGGATGGCGGACTGCTGACGCCCGTGCTGCGCGGGGCGGAAGCACTCGACCCCTGGTCCATCGGTGCCAGGGTCGCCGACCTGGCCGAACGGGCGCGCAAGCGTACGCTCGCCAAGGAGGATATCAGCGGCGGCAGCTTCACCATCTCCAATCTGGGCATGTATGGCATCCGCCAGTTCCAGGCCATCATCAACCCGCCCCAGGGCGCCATCCTGGCCGTGGGCACGGTGCGGCGGGAAGCGCGGGAGCGGCCGGATGGCGGGGTGGCCTTCGCCTCGGTCTTGAGCCTGACACTCTCCTGCGACCATCGGGCCGTGGACGGCGCCCTGGGTGCGACGTTCCTGGCGGCCCTGGGCAGGCGGCTGGAGGACCCGATCGGGCTGCTTTTATAAGGGATGGGTGCCAAGGGGGCGCCGATGCCGCGGGCTCTTGGTCCCGGCATCGGCGCTCCCTTTTTTGCGCCTGTACCCGTGATACCAGCGGCGGATCCTACATCCGCAGGACTGGCTACGCCGCACGAGCGGTGCGCCGGCAGTCGCCGCCGGACCGAATCAAGGGGCACGTTCTCCGGTGACCGATGCCGCCTTTTAGTTGTAAACGAATTTACATTGGGGGGCGGTCGCCTCGGCCAATGGCGGTTTGCCTTGGTCATTGGCGGCGTCGCGGGTGCCGGTCGTCGATGATGCGGAATCCGGTCCACAACGCCCGATGAGGGGCGTTCCGGATTGGCAGCGACCGAAATAATTCTCAGTATTGGAAACCCGGAATTTCTGGCGGATATCCTGCCACTTTGGCGATCCCATCGAGGAAATAAACAGAAACCAAAGGAATTTGGCGGCGCATGAATTCCAGTTCAGAATTTATCAAAGCACCTAAATTTTGGGTGCGCCTTATCCTTTTAGGTAGATACTTCTCGTTGTATGTGACATCCACAGGAGAATAGAATCTTCAAACAGGCGAATGTCGCTGTTTTGCCTTGGGGCGCGGAACAGTCATATCGTCGATAGGCACCGGGGGAGACGGCTTTGCGCACCACGATCGGACAGGGTCAGTTGCGTCGTGCGTTGATGGCCGGCGCGTCGCCGATCGTGTTGGCAGCAAGCTTATTGGTTGTGGTCGAGCCATCGCGCGCGGCCGACATCACCATCAGCACCTCCATCACCACCGGCACGGTGTGGAGCGCGACGGCGAACCCCGGCAGCAACCTGACCGTCACCAACAGCGGCACCATCAACACCGCCAACGCCTATGCCGTCACGATCACGGGCACGGCCGGGTCGCAGCTGGGAACGCTGCTGAACAATGGCCTGATCAACGAATCGGCGGCCAACGGCCGCGCCGTGTTCATCCAGGCCGGCAGCGTGTCCGCCCTCGTCAATACCGGCACGATCAGTGCCAACACCTATGCGCTGTGGAATGCCGGCTCCCTGGGCACCATGTCCAACAGCGGCCTGATCAACGGCCGGCTGGTGAACCAGAGCACGATCGGTGCCTTCACCAACACCGGCACGCTGACCTACACGTCCTTCACCTGGGACAATGAGACTCTGGTCCAGACTTTCACCAATTCCGGGCTGATCTATGGCGACCGCGCCGTCTACAGCCAGGGTACCATCGGCACCCTGATCAACACCAATACCGGCACCATCCAGGGCACGATCAACGCGATCACCATCACCGGTGTTGGTGGCATCAATTCGATTGCCAATTCCGGCCAGATCATCGGCAATGTGCTGAATTCCGGCACCATTACGCCCACCATTTCCGGCGGCACGCTCACCACCATCGGCACCCTCACCGGCACCCTGGGCAGCGTCGGCACCATCACCAGCGCCAATGCTGGTCTGCTGTTCAGCTCCGGCAAACTCTATCTGAACGACCATATCAATGTCGGCACCAATACGGTCACCAATGCCGGTGCCTCGCTGAGCGTGACCAGCCTGCTCAGCATCACCGGCACGCTGATGCAGAGTGCGGGCACGATCCAGATCGATCCGAGTGCCGGCCGGTTGGTGGTCAACCGTCCGGTCAGCCTGACCGGCGGCACGGTCGTGGCGGGCCTGAACTCAATCAGCAATTATCTGGCGGGCGATTACACCATCATCGCCGCAGGTGCCGGCTCCAACTATACCGGGCTCAGCCTGGTCACCAGCACGGTTACCGGACAGTCCGCCGTAAGCAGCATCAGTGGCAATAACATCATCACCACTGCTCGCAACAATTATATTGGCGGCACGCTGTCCACCCTCAGCAATTCCGGTACCATCAGCGGGTCCAAGACGGCCACCTATATTGCCGCCACCGGGTCGGTGGGCACGCTGTCCAACTCGGGCACCCTGTCGGGCGCTACGCGCGGCATCTTCATGAATTTCGGTGCCCAGGTCGGCACCATCACCAATTCGGGCCGTATCGTGGCCGTTGGCGGGGCGGGTGCGGCCGGCGGCATCGCCAATGCCGGCACCATCGCCAGCATCGTCAATACCGGCACCATCATCAGCGGCGCCAGCAGCGGTATCGGCCTGAACCAGAATGTCTCTTCGATCGGCCAGATCACCAATAGCGGGCTGATCAGTGCCGCCACCGGCGGCATCTACGACCAGGGCACCATCGGCACCGTGAACAACACGGGGCAGATCCTGGGTGCGCAGGGCCTTTCGATCAATGGCGGCACCCTCAGCCTGCTCAACAACAGCGGCACCATCACCGGCAGCAGCAGGGGTATCTATCTCAGCGGTAAGCTGAGCAGCGTCAGCAACAGCGGCACCCTGAGCGGCCCCGCCGCCCTGTATGTCGCGTCCGGCTCCACCTTGGGCCCCATCACCAACAGCGGGCTGATCGCCGGCAGTATCGTCAATCTCAGCAGCAGCGCCCTGACCATCAGCGGCGGTACCGGCGCCACCATCGGCACGCTGACGGGACAGACCGTCACCAACAAGGGCAGCATCGTCAACACGCTGTCGAATGTGGTGTTCGCCGGCGGCAACCTGCTGCTGAACGACAATATCAACGCGACCGGTCGCACCGTGTCCAATATCGGCGCCTCCTTGCGCCTGAACAGCATCATCAATGTCACCGGCGGCTTCAGCCAGACCAGCGGCACGCTGACGATCGATCCGACGCAGGCCGGCCTGATCGCCACCGGTGCCGCCAGCATCACCGGCGGCACGGTGGTGTCCAGCTTCTCCAGCACGGGCAATTACCTGGCGGGCGCCTATACGCTGGTCAGCGGGTCCAGCCTGGTCCTGACCGGCGCCACCGTGTCGATCAACAATGTCACGGGCCTGTACAAGAGCACCAGCACGATCGGCACCGGGTTGCTGCTGAACGTGAACAATGATTATGTCGGCGGCACGCTGACCACCCTGAACAACAGCGCGACCATCACCAGCGCCAGCACGGGCCTTTATGTGGCCACGACCGGCCAGGTCGGCACGCTGACCAACAGCGGCACGTTGGGTGGTGTGCAGTTCGGCGTCAACAACCGTGGCACCATCGGCACGCTGTCGAATTCCGGCCGCATCACCAACAATAATTTCACCGCCCTGTGGAACCAGGGCAGCATCGGCCTGCTGAGCAACAGCGGCACGATCACCAATTCAAGCTGGGCCATCCTGAATTCCAGCACCATCGCCACGCTGACCAACAGCGGCGTCATTTCGGGCGGCGGCAACGCCATCCAGAATAATGGCGTCATCACGCTGGTCAATAACAGCGGCACCCTGTCCGGCGGCAGCAATGCCATGGCCGGCACCTTCGGCACCATCATCAACAGCGGCATCATCAAGGGCCATATCAACAGCAGTGGCGGCCGGGTTGACACCATCATCGGCGGCAGCGGTGGCACCATCGGCACGCTGATCGGCTTTAACGGCACCACCCTGGGCACGATCGGCATCAGCAGCAATCTGGTCTTCGCCTCTGGCGATCTGCTGCTGCATGACAACATCCTGGCCAAGAGCGTTGCGGCCAGCATCGTGACGGTCAGCAATGTGGGTGCCAATATCACGCTGTCGACGATCGTCAACGTGGACGGTAACTACACCCAGACCGGTGGCAGCCTGAATCTGGGCAATAGCGGCCAGCTGGTGGTCAGCAAGGCCGCCAGCATCACCGGCGGCACCATTTCGGCCGGTAGTGCGGGTCTGTCCTCGACCTCGTCTTATCTGTATGGATCGGCGGGCGGTACGCTGGTTTCCGGCGGGGCCGGGTCCAACTATACCGGCGTCGTCCTCAGCAGCAGCGGCGGCGGCATCACCGGCTTGGCCGTTTCCGGCACGACCAGCGGCACCAATCTGGTGATGCAGGTCGGCAACTACTATGTCGGCAACAGCCAGACCTCGGTCGGCAACACCGGCACGCTCACCAACGTTCTCTATGGCGTCTATGTCGCCTCCACCGGCACGCTGGGCACGCTGGCCAACAGCGGCACGTTGACGTCAAACGACACCAGCGGGGCCGGCGTCTCCAACAATTCCACCATCACCACGGTGGTCAATAGCGGCCTGATCTCCGGTTCCGGCAAGGGCTTCGGCAACCAGTCGACCATCCTGTCGATGCTGAACAGCATCGGCGGCAGCATCATCGGCGGCACCGCAGCAGGCCTGCAGAACGACACCTATTTCGGTACGCTGACCAACGCCGGCTATATCACCTCCGGTTCCGCCGGCTTTGCCAATTACGGCACCATGGGCGTGCTGGCCAATACCGGTTCGATCAATGGCGGGCCGCAGGGCGTCTATCTGGACGGCAACAGCACCCTGACCTCGCTGACCAACAGCGGCACGATCACGGCGGCGCAGAGCGCCGTGCAGGTGAGCGGCCGGCTGACGGTGCTGACCAACAGCGGCAGCATCGGCAATGCCACCAACGCCCTGAACGTGGCCGGCACGCTGGGCACGCTGATCAACCAGAATGGCGGCACGATCAATTCCAGCAACGCGCTCTATGTCAGCGGCAGCATCGGCGGCTTCAGCAACAGCGGCGTGGTCAAGGGCAAGATCGACAATCAAAGCGCCAACAACCTGACCATCACCGGCGGCGCATCCGGCACCATCGGCACCCTGACCGGCCAGTCCGGCATGGGCACCATCAGCAACACGCTGAGCAACCTGTTCTTCGCGTCGGGCAACCTGCTGCTGAACGACCGCATCATCGCCACCGGGCGGACGGTCACCAACAGCGGCGCATCGCTCACCTTCAACAGCATCGTCTCCATCACCGGCAATTACGCGCAAAGTGCCGGTACGCTTGATCTGTCTGCGTCCGGCAGCGGCATCGTGGTCAGCGGCGGAGCCAGCATCACCGGCGGCACCATCGCCACCAGCCTGGTGTCCACGGGCAATTACCTGGTCGGCAATGGCGGGACGACGCTGGTGTCGGCCGGTGCGGCGTCCAGCTATACCGGCGTCAGCATCGCCGCCAATTCCCTGACCGGCATCGGCAGCGTCAGCAACACGGTCATCGGCAACAATCTGCTGCTGATGTTGAGCAATCATTATGTCGGCGGCACGCTGGGCACGCTGACCCAAACGGGCAGCCTCAGCGCCGCCACCGCCGTCTATATCGCATCCACCGGCAATCTGGGCACCCTGGTCAACAGCGGCACCCTGTCCGGCAATATCAACAATCAGTCCTCCAACAACCTGACCCTGGCCGGCGGCACCTCAGGTACGATCGGCACCCTGACGGGCACGACCGGACAGGGCACCATCAACAACACGCTGAGCAATGTCGTCCTGGCGTCGGGCAACCTGCTGCTGAATGACAGCATCGTGGCCACCGGCCACACGGTCAGCAACAGCGGCGCCAATGTCACCCTGACCAGCATCGTCAATGTCACCGGCGATTACGGCCAGACGGGCGGCCAGCTGATCCTGAATGCCGGCGCCAAGCTGGTGGTCAGCGGTGCGGCCAGCATCACCGGCGGCACCATTGCCGCCAGCCTGTCGGCGACGGGCAATTATGCGCCGGGTCTGGAAACGACGCTGGTGTCGATGGGGGCCGCCTCCGCCGTCAGCGGTGTGGTGACGGTGACCGGCCTCAGCGGCCTGATCACCAGCAACACGCTGACCGGCAACAACCTGGTCCTGACCTATGGCAACCATTATGTCGGCGGCACGCTGGGCTCCCTGGCCAATACGGGCAGCGTCAGCGCGGCCACGGCCGTCTATATCGCGTCCACCGGCAATCTGGGCTCCCTGGTCAATACCGGCACCCTGTCCGGCAATATCGTCAATCAGGCCGCCCGCGATCTGACCATCGCTGGCGGGACCGGCGGCACTGTCGGCACCCTGACGGGCGGCACCATCACCAACACGCTGGGCAATGTCGTGCTGGCGTCCGGCAGCCTGCTGCTGAATGACCGCGTCAATGTCGGGTCCGGCACGCTGATCAATGGCGGCGCGTCGGCGGCGCTGACCAGCACCGTTTCCATCACCGGCAATTACACGCAAAGTGCCGGTACACTGACGGTCGATCCGGGCACCAGCGGGCTGGTGGTCAGCGGCGGGGCCAGCATCACCGGTGGCGCCATCGTCACCGGCGTCGTGTCCACCGGCAATTACCTGGTCGGCACTTCGACCCTGGTGTCGGCGGGTGCCGCATCCAACTATACCGGTGTCAGCGTTACGGGCGGCAGCATCACCGGCCTGGTGTCGGCCAGCACCGTTTCCGGCAACAATCTGCTGCTGAATATCGGCAATGATTATGTCGGCGGCACGCTGGGCACGCTGAACAACACGGGCAGCCTCAGCGCCGCCACGGCCGTCTATATCGCATCCACCGGCAATCTGGGCACCCTGGTCAACAGCGGCACCCTGTCCGGCAATATTAACAATCAGTCCTCCAACAACCTGACCCTGGCCGGCGGCACCTCGGGCACGATCGGCACCCTGACGGGCACGACCGGACAGGGCACCATCAGCAACACGCTGAGCAATGTCGTGCTGGCGTCGGGCAACCTGCTGCTGAATGACAGCATCGTGGCCACCGGCCACACGGTCAGCAACAGCGGCGCCAATGTCACCCTGACCAGCATCGTCAATGTCACCGGCGATTACGGCCAGACGGGCGGCCAGCTGATCCTGAATGCCGGCGCCAAGCTGGTGGTCAGCGGTGCGGCCAGCATCACCGGCGGCACCATTGCCGCCAGCCTGTCGGCGACGGGCAATTATGCGCCGGGTCTGGAAACGACGCTGGTGTCGATGGGGGCCGCCTCCGCCGTCAGCGGTGTGGTGACGGTGACCGGCCTCAGCGGCCTGATCACCAGCAACACGCTGACCGGAAACAACCTGGTCCTGACCTATGGCAACCATTATGTCGGCGGCACGCTGGGCTCCCTGGCCAATACGGGCAGCGTCAGCGCGGCCACGGCCGTCTATATCGCGTCCACCGGCAATCTGGGCTCCCTGGTCAATACCGGCACCCTGTCCGGCAATATCGTCAATCAGGCCGCCCGCGATCTGACCATCATCGGCGGGACCGGCGGCACGGTTGGTGTCCTGACCGGCGGCACCATCACCAACACGCTGGGCAATGTCGTGCTGGCGTCGGGCAGCCTGCTGCTGAACGATGCGGTCAATGTCGGTTCCGGCACTCTGATCAATGGCGGCGCCACGATCACGGCGCAGAATGACCTGCAGGTCGGCAAGTTCCGTCAGACGGCCGGCCAGCTCAATCTGGGCGGCAATATCCTGAATGTCGACGGGGCGGCCAGCATCACCGGCGGCACCATCGAGACCAACCTGTCGGCAACCGGCACCTATCTGATCGGCTTCTTAAAGACACTGGTGTCGGCCGGTGCCGGTTCCACCTTTGACGGTGTCAATGTCGCCGGGCTCGGCTCCATCCCCGTCCTGTCGGCCCAGAGTGTGGTCGAGTCCAACAAGCTGTTGGTTTCGTTCGGCAATAATTATATCGGCGGCTATCTGCCCACCCTGGACAATACCGGCAACATCAGCAGCGCGACGGTGATCTATATTGCCCGCACGGGCAATCTGGGGGCGCTGAACAATACCGGCACCATCAATGGCAACATCACCAACCAGTCCGACAAGGCCCTGGTCATCAATGGCGGCAGCGGCACGGTTGTCGGCGCCTTTACCGGCGGCACGATCAGCAGCACCGGTGCCAATGTCGTACTGTCGTCGGGCAACATCCTGCTGACCGACGCGGTCGATGTCGGTTCCGGCACGCTGGTCAATAGTGGCGCCACCGTCAACCTGCCCGCGGCCCTGAATGTCGCCGGCAATTTCAGCCAGACGGCCGGCCAGCTGGTCATCGGCAACAATGTCTTCTCGGTCAGCGGTGCGGCCAATGTCAGCGGCGGCACCATCCTCACCAGCCTGGCGGCCACGGGCAATTACCTGGCCGGGGCGCAGAACGCGACGCTGATCGCCGGCGGCGCCGGGTCCAGCTATGCCGGCGTCAATGTCTCGGCCAGCATCACCGGCCTGTCGGCCAAGGGCACGACCAGCGGCAACAACCTGCTGCTGTCCTTCGCCAACCATTATGTCGGCGGCAGCCTGTCGGCTATCAACAATACCGGCAGCCTGAGTGCCGCCACCGCCGTCTATGTCGCCGCGACCGGTAACCTGGGGGCGCTGAACAACAGCGGCACCATCAACGGCAACATCACCAACCTGTCCAGCAAGGCGCTGGTGATCAACGGGGCCAGCAGTGGTACCGGCAGCTTCACCGGCGGCAACATCACCAGCACCAATGCCAATGTCGTGCTGGCGTCGGGCAATATCCTGCTGGGCGACGGCGTCAATGTCGGCGGCGGCACGCTGGTCAACAGCGGCGCGTCTGTCCTGCTGTCCGGCCCGGTGGCGGTCAGTGGCAATTATGCCCAGAGCAGCGGCGCGCTGATCGTGGGTGGCACGGGGGTCCTGCAGGTCAGCGGGGCCGCCAATATCAGCGGCGGCACCGTCGCCGCCAGCCTGTCGGCGACCGGCAATTACCTGGTCGGCGGGGTTGGAAGCACGCTGGTGACGGCTGGTGCCGGGTCCAGCTATGCCGGCGCGCTGGTCACGATCAGCGGCCTGAAAGGCCTGCTGACCGCCAGCACGGTGTCCGGCAATAACCTGCTGTTGTTCTTCAGCAATGATTATGTCGGCGGCAGTCTCGCCTCCATCGACAATACCGGCAGCCTGAGTGCGGCCACGGCGGTCTATATCGCCGCCACCGGCAATCTGGGGGCGCTGAACAACAGCGGCACCATCAGCGGCAATATCACCAACCTGTCCGCCAACGCCCTGGTCATCAATGGCGCCAGCAGCGGCACCGGCAGCTTCACCGGTGGGGTGATCAGCAGCGCCAATGCCAATGTCGTGCTGTCGTCGGGCAATATCCTGCTGGGTGACGCGGTCAATGTCGCCAGCAAGGCCCTGGTCAATAGCGGGGCGTCGGTCACGCTGGCCGGTGCGCTGAATGTCACCGGCAATTACAATCAGACCGGCGGCGTCCTGAACCTTGCCGGCAATGTGCTGTCGGTCAGCGGTGCGGCCAATGTCAGCGGCGGCACCGTCCTGTCCAACCTGAGCGCCACGGGCAATTATCTGGCCGGGTCGCAGGGGGCCACGCTGATCGCCGGCGGGGCCGGGTCCAGCTATGACGGCGCCAATGTCTCGGCCGGCGTCACCGGTCTGGCGGCCGGCGGCACGGTGTCGGGCAACAATCTGGTGCTGGCCGTCACCAACGATTATGTCGGCGGCAACCTGTCGGCCATCAACAATAGTGGCAACCTGAGTGCGGCCACGGCCGTCTATATCGCCGCGACCGGCAACCTGGGGGCGCTGAACAATAGCGGCACCATCAACGGCAATATCACCAACCTGTCCGGCAACGCCCTGGTGATCAACGGCGCCAGCAGCGGCACCGGCAGCTTCACGGGCGGCGTGATCAGCAGCACCAAAGCCAATGTCGTGCTGTCGTCGGGCAATATCCTGCTGGGCGACGCGGTCGATGTCGGCGGTGGCACTCTGGTCAATAGCGGCGCCTCGGTCACGCTGGCCGACGCGCTGAATGTCA
>NZ_JBMDKJ010000013.1:0-143333 GCF_057809655.1 Niveispirillum sp. FG148 | reverse complement strand
GGGTGACCGGTGCGGCCCTTTCTGCTGGCACCGGCCGCCGCCTGCCGGCGGCGGGGCCGCGAGGCGACAAAGAAAAGGGCCGCGACGGCGAACCGTCGCGGCCCTTGCTCCATGAGGCGGCTGAACTCTCCGCCCGATCAGAAGCCGATCTTCAGATGGGCCGACAGGGCATGGTCCTGACGTTCCGCACCGGCGAAGCGGCCGATATAGCCCAGCGACACCGACACATTCTCTGCCGTTTCCGTGACCAGATTGGCGCCGATGGCGACGCGGCCGCGCTTGCCGGCGCCCGGATCCGTGCCGACCATCTCGCCATTGGCGAAATGGCCGACGACGGCGCGGCTGTCGCCCTTGAACTCATGCTCATAGGCCAGACGGACCTGCGGGATGACGCTGGTGCCGACGCCGCTGATCTGGCCGCCGACGCTGCCGACCAGGCTCTCGGCTTCGATGTCATCCCAGGTCAGGGCCAGCGGACCACCGCCCTTTTCCTTGTAGCCTTCAACGCGGCTGCGGGCATAGCGCACGCTGACCACGGGGCCCATGGCGAAGGAACCGGCGATGGGCGTGTAACCCACCGTGCCGGCCAGGGCGTAGGTATTGCCCTTATAATCGCCCGACGCCGTCGGGTAGGGGTTGAAGCGCGTGATGCGATCGGAGCTGTAATCGTCGAAGCTGTAGGACAGGACGCCGTCCAGCCACAGGTCATCGGCGGCCGCCGTGAAATAGGCCTGCAGGTTCACGGCCTTGGCATCGAGCGACGAGTAATCGCCGTCGGTGTCCAGGTTGACCTTGCCATAGCTGGCGGCGATACCGGCGACGACATGGCTGTCGACCTGGTAATCCAGGCCGATGCCGGCGTTGAAACCGTCATAATCATAGCCGAACTGGCCGTCGATGGCGTCGCGTTTGCCCTTCAGGTAGCTGCCGAAGGTGAACAGACCGGCGCGGTTGTCCTGCCCGGCCTGGGCGCCGATCACATTGACCGAGCCTTGGCCCGTGCGCACGCCATACATGCGGGCGGCGATACCGTCATTGGCCAGATCCAGCAGACGCTGGGCCGCTTCGGAACTGGTGGCCAGGGCCGCCGGGGCCTCATAGGCGCCCGACAGGGTGCCATTGGCGAACTGCGCCACCACGGCGTGGGCCGCGGCCGTCGGATGCAGGGCGTCGAAGAAGACGGTGGAAGCCGCACCGGCCGCCGTGGCGCAGGCACCCGTGGCCACCAGCGACCCGCCGGGCCCGATGGGGGCATAGCAGGGAACGGTGACGTTGGAGAAGCCGTACGTGGCGCCATTGGCCAGCATGTCCTGGAACAGGGCCTTGGCATCCACCACGGTGACGGTGGCACCCTGGGCGCGCAGGGCGGCGGCGGCCCCGCGGATGGCTTCGGCATGCAGGTCGGAAACGGTGTTGGCCGAGGCCTTGTCGCTGGCCGACAGACCGCTGGTCAGCGGGATGGAGCCCAGCGGCGGCAGGTTGACCAGCACGAACTGGCGGGCGCCGGCACCATACAGCTTCCCGGCCTGGGTAGTGACGGCCGATGCCGTGGCTGCGACGGCGGCCTGCGCGGCGGCGGTCGGGTTGGACTGCGGCTGCGTCAGCACGGCGATGTAGTCATTGCCGCCGATCCAGATGCCGACCAGGCTGTCGGCTGAAATCTTGGTGCCGCCGGTCAGGAACGTGTCCACCTGTGCCGTCAGGTCGATGGGTGAGGTGCGGGTGGCGCGGGCGCCACCGAAGGCGCGGCTGCTCAACGCCCAGCCATTGCTGGCGGCCAGACCTTCGGCCCAGACGGGGCCATTGGAGAAGCGGCCGTTCACATAGGGGGCGGTGGGGCGGCTGGTGGGGCTGACAAAACGGAGATTGTCGGTGTCGCTCAGGCTGTCGCCGAAGACGATCAGGGAGCTGATGTCGGTCAGCTGTGCCTTTGCGGCCGGCGCCACGCCGGCAATGGCGGACAGGGACAGGATGGCGGCGAGCGCCGTGCCACCCAGAAGACGGGTATTCATCAGGTTGTTCCTCCCACAGGCGGGCGATTTCTAAGGCTTGGCCCGTTGCTGCACCTGACAACGGTAGCCAATGGCCTGACCCGGTGGAAGGGGGTGACGTAACGGAAGGCGGTCCGGCAACTGCATTATTCGCGCGCGTGCGGCCTCCATGACACAATCATGACGGCAGGGACGCAAAAACGGGCGGTCCCGGATGGAACCGCCCGTCTTCCTGTCAACGGCTCAATGGCTCTTTGGCGCCGCGACCATGATCACAGAATGCTGGGGCCGTCGTAGAAATTGCCGATGCCCACCAGGGACGTGTGGTCGAAACTGCCCAGGTCGACCAGTTCCTGGCTGGCCGAGCTGAAATAGGCGACCGGCACCTGCCAGCCCTTCTGATGGGCGGCGAAGTCACCGACATTGGCGATGATGATGTCCTTGATCCCGTCGCCATCAATGTCGCTGGTGCCGGCAAAGTCCCAGCCGCGGTCCATCTTGAACAGGGTCTGGAAATAGTCGACGCCAGCCATGTAGGAGGTGGCGATGTCGAAGGGCGGGTGGACCCACACGCTGAATTCACGGGTACCTGCATCATAGAACAGGATTTCGTCCAGGCTGTTGTCGCCGTGGAAGTTGCCCACGTCAACGACACTGACATTGCTGTCCGCCGTCATGGCGGTGACGAAGAACTGGTCCGACAGGTCGTTCTTCACGAACAGCTCGCCTGTCGTCTTGTCACGGAACAGCACGTCCGTGCCGCCGCGCGCATCCAGGTTGCCGAAGGCCACCAGCTCGTGGTTGCGATCCTGATTGTCCCAGATGACATAGATGTCACCGGTCTTGGTATCCACGCCATAATACTGCATGGCCGGTTCCATCATGCGCCCGCCCGGATCCTTGACCGGTCCGTCGGCCGGGTCGCGGACATAGACGGTGCCGTCGGTATCCAGCGGGATGCCGTGCAGGTCGACCTTGATCTTCGACGGATCAAAGCCGGGGAACAGGCTGCCATAGGGTTCACCCACGGCGATGGATGGGGCGGAACCCGCGCCATAGGGTTCGCCGACGGCGATGCCCTGCGGCTTGCCGGAACCATAGGGCTCCCCGATGGCGATGCCATAATTGATCGGACCCGATGCAGCGTCCTCACCCGGGGGCAGGGCATCGTTGCCATAAGGGAACGGCAGGATATGCATCATGCCGTCGCCGGGGCTGAACTTGGTGTCGTCGTAGAGCGTATAGGCGCTGAACACCACTTCGTTGCGGCCGTCACCATTGGCGTCGGCGATCCCGACCAGATCGGTCACCAGGCTGATGCCGAGCATGGCGGGCACGGCCAGGCTGAATTCCAGGCTGTGCTTCACCGGCGCGCCGCCACCCGGCTGCCCGTCATACCAGGCATAGCTGCCGTCATCGCGTGACACCACGATGTCAGCCACGCCATCACCCGACAGGTCGCCCGCCACCACCTGATGCACGTTCGACACGTCGATATCATTCAACGGAATGGATTGGCCGGTGGCGGACCGCAAGGTCAGGCCGGACCGGTCAAAGGTCAGAATCTGCGAACTCATCGCACGCATGCCTCTTATTTGGGGATCGGTTCCATTCGGAACCATTCCTGTCAATGCGCCCCTGTTTCAACAGGCTTAATCCCAACGCGCGACAGGGTCAATAAGTTACTTAATTCGTGATACCGAAACACGAGTCAACTGTATTTGCGTGGTTGCAACGGGTTGCAGGTCGGCAACAAAAAGCCCCGCGCGGCCGTGCCGGGCGGGGCTTTCGCAAGCAGTGTGAGGGTCGTCGCGGGGGAACCGCGCCGGCGCTCAGACGTTGAAGCGGAAATGGAAGATGTCGCCGTCCTGGACCAGGTATTCCTTGCCTTCCATGCGCATCTTGCCGGCTTCCTTGCAGCCGACCTCGCCGCCCAGGGTGACATAGCTGTTATAGTCGATGGTCTCGGCCTTGATGAAGCCGCGCTCGAAATCGGTATGGATGACGCCGGCGGCCTCGGGGGCCTTGGCGCCCTTGCGCACGGTCCAGGCACGGGCCTCCTTCGGACCGACAGTGAAGAAGGTCAGCAGGCCCAGCAGGCTGTAGCCGGCGCGAATCAGGCGGTTCAGGCCCGGCTCCTCCAGCCCCAGCGAGGACAGGTATTCCAGCTTGTCCTCTGTCGGCAGCTGCGACAGCTCCGCTTCGATGGCGGCGGAGATGACGACGCTGGCGGCACCCTGGCGGGCGGCCATTTCGGCCACCTTGGCGGAGAGTGCGTTGCCCGTGCCGGCCGACGCCTCCTCGACATTGCAGACATAGAGCACGGGCTTGCCCGTCAGCAGGGCCATCTGCTTGAAGGCGTCCCGTTCCTCGTTGCTGATCTCCACGCTGCGGGCGGGCTTGCCGTCGCGCAGGGCGGCCAGTACGCGTTCCATCAGCTCGGACAGGGCCTTGGCGTCCTTATCGCCGCCCTTGGCCTTCTTCTGCAACGGCGGCAGGCGCTTTTCCAGGCTGTCCATGTCGGCCAGCATCAGTTCCGTCTCCACCGTCTCGGCATCGCGGACGGGTTCGATGGAACCTTCGACATGGGTGATGTCGCCATCCTCGAAGCAGCGCAGCACATGGACGATGGCGTCGACCTCGCGGATATTGGCCAGGAACTGGTTGCCCAGGCCCTCACCCTTGGAGGCGCCGCGGACTAGGCCAGCGATGTCTACGAATTCAAGCTGCGTGGGGACGGTCTTCTGGGACTTGGCAATCTCGACCAGCTTGTCCAAGCGCGGGTCGGGCACACCGACGCGACCGACATTCGGCTCGATCGTGCAGAACGGGTAGTTCGCGGCCTCGGCCGCTGCCGTGCTGGTCAGCGCGTTGAACAGGGTGGACTTGCCGACATTGGGCAGGCCGACGATACCGCAGTTGAATCCCATGGGACGATGCTTTGCCGAATAAGGTTCAGGATTGCGCCGGTTATCGGCCATCCGCGCACGGAAAGCAAATGACGGGGGCGCATTGCATCCCGTCATTTGGCCGGCGACGGCCGGCCCGCGCCCCGTGGCGCGCAAGCCAAGCCCACGGTAGTGGGCGCCGGCGCCTGAGGAAGGCAGCGCTTCGGGGGCGCATTGCATCCCGTCATAGCCGTAGCGATGTCACAGAACCGTCGGGCCGCCCGCCACGCTTGCGCCACCTTTGGCGGGCCAAATCATCGCGGGGCAGGGGATGGTCCTTGCCTTGGGCCCCGGGGGTTTGGCACTAGAGAACCAGCTTCCATGGGTCTATCGCGGGTTTGACTGAAATGATGCGCCGTCTGGGGATGATTTGCCTGATGCTGGTTGTGGCCGGTTGCCAGACCAAGCCGCCACCGGCCCCGCCACCGGCCGTCGAGGCACCGCCGCCGCCGCCGCCGGCCAAGCCGACCGGCATCGTGATGGACGAGGGCGATATTGCCGGTTTCCAGGGGGCATTGCGTGAACTGGGGGGCAAGCCGGTGGATTTTCCCGTCGGCTGGGCGAACCCGATCACGGGCAAGCGCGGCGTGGTAAAAGTGCTGCGCGACGGTTACGACGGAAAGAACCGCCCCTGCCGTGAGTTTCATTCGGTGGTGATTCTGGAAAACATGTACCAGCACGCGACCGGCTTCCTCTGCCGTCAGCCGGACGGGGTGTGGGAAGTGGTCGAGGCCCGCGATTATCCGCTTTACCGCCACGGTTCCTGACCGGGGCTCTGTTGTTGGAGATGTAATGCGCCGCCCTGTCCTGATCGCCGCCGTCCTTCTGTCCACCGCCGCCCTGGGGCTGGCGTGGTGGGGGACGCGTCTGCGGGGGCCGGAGCAGGCGGATCCCGCAGGCATCCTGGTCCCGGAAAAGCCGGTGGGGCCGCCCGTCATCGACCTGCCGCTGGCATCGGGGCCGGGCACCGTCCTGGCCATGGGTGATCCTGACAGCGGGGTCCTGTCGGCCGACGGTGTGAAGGCGCTGCAGACCTTCATGCGGACCAGCAACAGCAAGGCATTGCTCGTCTGGCAGGCGGGGGCGCTGCAACTTGAACTTTATGCCCCGGATGCGCAGGCGGGTGATCTGCTGGATGGCTCCGATCTGGTGCCCGGACTGATGGTGCTGCTTACCGGCCAGGCGTTGCGCGACGGCATCATTCCGGGGCTGGATACCGGCATCGGAATCTGGCTGCCGGAATGGGCCGACGATGCGCGCGGGCGCGTGACCGTGCGACAGCTGCTGGAAGGGACAAGTGGCCTGGAACAGCCATCGGCACCATCGGGTGCCGATGCCGCCGCCTGGACCCTGTCGGCCGGAATCGGTGCTGAACCGGGCAGCCGCTTTGCGCCAACCCGTTTCGAGGTGCAGGTGCTGGGTCTGGTCCTGGCCCGCGCCGCCGGACGGCCCGTCGCCGAGCTGCTGTCGGAAAAGCTGTGGCGCCCGCTGGGCGCGCGTCCCGGCGTGCTGGCGGCGGGGTCGGCCGACAATGCGGCCTATCTGCAATGCTGCGTGAAGGCAACGGCGCGCGACTGGTTACGGCCGGGTCTGCTGCTGCTGGAAGGTGGCATGGCCGGAGGGGCCGCGCTTGTGCCCGCCCCCTGGCTGGATCAGATGGAGCGGCCGATCACCCATTCACGCCATGATGGCTGGCGCACGCGCCTGGCTTGGCCGTTCGAGGCAAAGAACGGTAATGGCGCCAAAAAGCCGTTCGCCGACGCCGATACCATTTTCTGGTCGGGACCCGACGGGGCACGTCTCTATGTTTCCAAGGGGCGGGATCTGGTGGTTCTTCGCCTGGGTCCGATTCCCACTGATTGGGACGAGTCGGCCCTGCCCAACCTTGTTTCGAGGGCGATCACGACCCCGCCGGCTGAATTCCGGTCGCGCAACGGCCTGAGCGTGCGCAAGGCGAAAGACCTTAACGGGCAGGTGGAAATGCCGCCAATCGTTAAGCCGCCGGCCATCCCGAAGGTGACCGTGGAGCCGCTGCCCCCGCTGCCGTCGGTCGGAAGCCCGCCGCCGTCACCATAACGGGGCGGGCTGCCGTCACCGTCATTTGGACTTGAAGGCGCGCAACTGCTTATTGAAGTCAGCTGCCAATTTCTCCATGCGTGTTGACGCTTCGTTGTATTTCTTGGTCCAGTCGCCGCCGGCGCGGCCCTTGCCTTCGAATTCGAGGCACGCCAGATATTCCTGGGTCTCTGCTACATAGGCCTTCACCGACTGCTGGGCGGCAATCATCTGCGGCTCCGTCGCCGCCGCGCCATCGGGCAATACCGGTGGGTCCTTGAGGGTGCATTCAGCATGCGCCACGCCCGCCGTAACCATGAAAACCGCCCCCGCGAGCGGCACAAACATCTTCTTCATCATCCAAGCCCCTATCTGAAGCCACTTCTTGTTGTCTGCAAGCATGCATATGTACGGCTATCATTCGACGGACGATGATCCCCGCCGGCGCCCCTCCCTGGGCTCTTCAACCGCCGATTCTAGCGGCCATTCCTTAACCATTCGTTGGCATTAACCATTACCGCTCCGCCGGGTTCGGTGTTAACCATAATGGTCATGCGGCTTGCGATCCATCCCGGGCATCATGTGTGAATCAGCCGAAATTTTCTTTACAAGCTTGGCTATACCTATGCGAAAGTATGCCGCGTGGGCAAGGGGCAATCCCAACCCCAAAGGTTAGGCGCGGCAATTTGGTAAAATGCAATATATCCAAGCATTCATCCAACCGCGTGTAGTTGTCGGTCCCGTCAGCCGTTTGTGGCGGTGCACAAATCTGGGTCGAACAGTTGTTCGTTTCTTGAAGGTGCAGGTTAAAGAGTGATGTAGCGTGCGGAGAAGGGACAGGAGAGGTTCAGCGAGATGAGCACATTGAATCGGACTATGCGACCGGCCGGCAAGCCTGCCGCCGGTGGTTCTGCGGGCGGCCTGGGAGGGTTGTTTGGGAACTGGTCCATCAGCCGCAAGATTGCGTTCTCCATCGCGGTTCCCGTGATTATCGGCCTGGGCGCGGTCATCGGGCTCAGTGCCTCGTCGATGAGCGACGCGATGCTGGTCCTTTCGACGCGGTCGGAAAGCCAGGTGACGGAGATGATGGCGGCCCAGATGGCGGCCGCCGTCCGCTTTAAGAACGCGGACGCCATCGCCGACAGCTATGCCGACCTCGCGACGGCCAAGGGCACCAGCCTGTCGGCGGTGAAGGTGGTGGATGCCGATGGCGAGGTGTTGAGCGAATATCCGTCGAAGGAGAAGCCGCTGCCCGCGGGCATGGCCGGATTTGACTTCACCAAGGCCAAGATCGAAAAGACTGTCGCCGAAGTGAAGGTGCAGGATCTGGGCGATTTCCTGATCGCGCAGGCCCCGGTCCGTGCCGGTGCCAACCGCGACCAGGTCGGCACGCTGACCGTGGCGTGGAGCCGCGCCAACGTGCAGTCGGCCATCTCCTCTGCGGTCATGGGCAATGTCATCATCGCCATCATCGTGCTGGCGGTGCTGATCGGCATTCTGGTGCTGATGCTGCACAAGATCGTGGGCAGCCCGCTGAAGGGCATGCAGGAATCCATGTCCAAGCTGGCCGCCGGCGACCTGTCGGTCATGATCCCCGGCATCCATCGTGGCGACGAGATCGGCGCCATGGCCCAGTCGGTCCAGGTCTTCAAGGACAACGCCCTGGAGGTGGAGAACCTGCGTCGCCGTCAGGAAGAGGCAGAGCGTCAGGCCGCCATCGAAAAGAAGGCGTCCATGGAGAGGCTGGCCGCCGACTTCGAAAGCTCCGTCAAGGGCGTCGTGGCCGAACTGTCCGGTGCCTCCAGCCAGGTGCAGTCCACGGCCGAAGGCCTGTCGGCATCGGCCGAGGAAAGCCGCGCCCAGACCAGCGCTGTTGCCGCCGCCACCCAGCAGGCTTCTGCCAACGTGCAATCGGTGGCCAGCGCCACCGAGGAACTGGCCGGTTCGCTGGCCGAGATTTCCAACCAGGTCAATACCTCGGCCAAGATCGCCCGCGATGCCGCCAAGACGGCAGAGAAGACCAACGGCACCGTGCAGTCGCTGGCCCAGCGTGCCCAGTCGATTGGCGACGTCGTGAAGCTGATCTCGGACATTGCCAGCCAGACCAATCTGCTGGCCTTGAACGCCACGATCGAAGCGGCGCGCGCCGGCGAGGCCGGCAAGGGCTTCGCCGTCGTGGCCTCCGAAGTGAAGTCGCTGGCCAATCAGACGGCCAAGGCCACGGAAGAGATCGCCAGCCAGATCACTACCATGCAGGACGCCACCAAGGAGGCCGTCGACGCCATCGTCGTCATCAGCCGTACCATTGCGGAGATCAACGACATCTCCGAAATGGTGGCCGGTGCCGTCGAAGAGCAGGACGCCGCCACCAAGGAGATCGCCCGCAACGTGCAGCAGGCTTCCATGGGCACGATGGAAGTCACTCGCAACATCGAAAGCCTGGAGCAGGTCGCCCATCAGACCGGTTCCTCGGCCACCGACATGCTGGCCGCTGCCCGCAACATGGCCCGTCAGTCCGGCGATCTGGGCACGACGGTGGACCGTTTCCTGGCCCAGGTGCGCAGCGCCTGATCCGGATTTGACCAAGGGGTGCCCCGCCAGGGTGCCTCTGTCGCCTTCTCCCGCGCGAAAACCCCCATCCACCCGGATGGGGGTTTTTTTATCGAAGGCAGGGGTGTGGCGCTTGGCGTGGGTGCGCAGCCGTTGCTAAGGTCTTGGTTAACGAATGAAGCGTGCGCATCGCTGTTGGGGGGAAGATGCCGGCATCCATCCGGGCGATTTTGCCATTGGCCCTGGCCCTGGCTGTGACCATGCCGGTCTGCGCCGACAGCAATGATCCGGTCATGATGATCAGCGCCGCCGATCAGCGGGCACAGGCGGAACGTGTGATCCGTGACCTGTCGCGGGAGGCGCTGGCCGACCCGGTGATATTGGGGGCGCTTCGTCGTGCCAGCGCAGAAAATGACGGACTGACAGTGGCCGACATTGCCGGCCGGGACGAGGCTTGGCGGCGACAGGCCAAACGTGGCCGGGGCCCGTTGCTGGACGCCATCATGGCCAACCCGATTTCACGTCAGCTGTCACTGCTGCGGCTGCCGCGGGCATCGCTGATTGCGGATGTGATGCTGATGGATGATCGCGGTCTGCTGGTCGGGGCAACCCGGCTGTCCAGTGATTATGACCAGTCGGATGAGACAAAGTATCAACGCACTTTTCCCGACGGTCCGGAGGCGCTGATCGTGGAACCGCCCGCCTATGACGAATCGGTTGATGAATATGTGATGGCGGTCAGCATCACCCTGACGGATCCGGCCGGGGGCCATCCGTTGGGGGTGCTGACCGCCAACATGGTGCTGACCGCCCTGGAACGATAGGGTCGGCCGCAGGGAATTGGTATGGCGGCGCTGGCGATTGAAGCCCGGTGATCGTTTGCGATCACCGGGACAGGGTATCAGGCCTTGGTCTCGTTGCCGCCATTGCTGGCCGACCAGGCTTCCGGCGCGTGCAGGAACTTTTCCACCTCGCCCAGGGTGTGGGCGTCGAAATAGTTACCGTCGCGCGCCACGCGCAGCACGTCCCACCAGGTGGCCAGTGCGTGCAGCTTCACGCCCATATCGGCCATGGTCGCTTCCGACTGCGGGAAGATGCCGTAATGGAAGACGACCCAGATATGCTCGACAATGGCGCCTGCATTACGCAGCGCGTTGACGAAGTTGATCTTTGATCCGCCCTCGCTGGCCAGATCCTCTACCAGCAGCACGCGCTGGCCTTCCAGCAGCTGGCCTTCAATCTGGGCATTGCGGCCGAAGCCCTTGGGCTTCTTGCGCACATACAGCATCGGCAGGTCCAGGGCGTCCGACACGAAGGCGGCATAGGGAATGCCGGCCGTCTCGCCTCCGGCCACGGCGTCGAATGCCTCGAACCCGGCTTCGCGGCACAGCTGGTCCTTGGCGGCCTGGATCAGGAAGCGACGGGCGCGCGGGAAGCTGATCAGCTTGCGGCAGTCGATATAGACCGGGCTGGCGCGACCGCTGGTGAAGATGAACGGCTTCTCCGCGTTGAACAGGACCGACTTGGTCTCGATCAGGATGCGGGCCGTCTGGGTGGCGGCGGTGGCGGCGTCGATCATGGCTTTTCCTGCGAGGGCCGTGGATGGGAAGACGGATCATACCAAGGGTATGAGTTTCTGACTCATGCCCTTGGGGGGCCGGCGACGGCCGGCCCGGCGCTTGAGGGAACAAGAAGCTGCATTCGATCGGTTACGATCAAATGCAGCTGGTATCAGACCAGGCGCCAGTCCAGGCGTTCGCCGGACCGGAAAGGCAGCACGGCGGCCTTGGTGTCGACATCCAGGATGTCGGGCACGATCAGGCCGCTCTTCTCCAGGGTGATGGTGTCGTCATTGACAGGAAGCCCGTAGAAGGCGGGGCCATGCAGGCTGGCGAATCCCTCCAGCTTGTCCAGTGCGCCTTCCTCGTCGAAGACCTGGGCATAAAGTTCGATGGCCGTGGCGGCGGTGTAGATGCCGGCGCAGCCGCATGCCGTCTCCTTGGCGCCGATCGGGTGCGGGGCGCTGTCGGTGCCCAGGAAGAACCAGGGTTCGCCCGAGATCGCGGCGGCACGCAGCGACAGCCGGTGCGTCTCCCGCTTGGCAATGGGCAGGCAATAGAGATGCGGGCGGATGCCACCGGCGAAGATGCTGGACCGGTTGATCATCAGGTGGTGGGCGGTGATGGTCGCGGCGAGATTGCCCGTCGGCCCGAATTTGCGCACCACGGCCACGCCTTCGGCCGTCGTGATATGCTCCAGCACGATCTTCAGATCGGGATGGCGGTCCATGATCCTGGGCAGGACCGTGTCAATGAACACGGCTTCACGGTCGAAGATATCAACCTTCTGGTCCGTCACCTCCCCATGCACCAGCAGCGGCAGGCCGACCTTGGCTATGCGGTCCAGGGCCGGGGCTACCTTGTCCAGGTCGGTGACGCCGTGCGCGGAATTGGTGGTGGCGTGGGCGGGATACATCTTCACGGCCGTGAAGATGCCGGCCTTCTTGCCCGCTTCCAGATCGTCGGCGTCGGTGCCGTCGGTCAGATAGGCCGTCATCAGCGGCTGGAACCGGCTGCCGGCCGGGCGGGCGGCCAGGATTTCCTGTCGGTATGTTTCGGCCTGGGCGGCCGTGACCACCGGCGGCACCAGATTGGGCATGACGATGGCCCGGCCCAGCTGTGCTGCCGAATGCGGCAGCACGGCGCGCAGCATCGCCCCGGTGCGCAGATGCAGGTGCCAATCGTCCGGGCGGCGGATGGTCAGGCGTTGCGTTCTGTCCTGGGCGGATGCGGTCATGACGGTCTGTCCCCTGGCGGTTGCCCGATGTCTAGGGCCAAAGGCGCCGGCGCTCAAGCGTCGGCACGGAAGGCCCGGCTTGCGTCACGGGAAGGGGGCGGCCAATCCCGTTGACCGCCACGGTTGAACCGCCATAGGCTTTGATCTGCCCGGCGTTGTGGCGCCGGGTGGATCGGACGGTCCGCCCGTTCGCCCCCGACTGGCAGGTGTCGTTGTTGCGTGCTGTCGGCCGCGTCCTGCGGCTTTTATTGACCGGCTTGCCGGTGCTGTCCTTGCTGATGCTGCCGGTGTCAACGGCCGGGGCCGGGGAAAACGCGCCGTCTGGCGATACGTCCAGGGCTGTCACCATCGTTTGCGGTCCGCTTCCCTTCGTATCGGACGGCCTGGCATGCGAGCGGGGAATCGGGGCCGAGCTTGCGCGCATGGCCTGTGATGACGCCCATCTTTCCTGCAATTTCCAGCAATATCCGTGGCCCCGCGCGCAGAAGGAAGTGGAGATGGGTCAGGCCGACATCCTGATCGGCCCCTTCTACACGCCGGAACGCGCCACCTGGATGGTGTTCAGCCGCGAGCATTTCTATGTCGACCAGATGTGGCTGTTCCGACTGGCCCGGCTGGATGACGGCATCCTGCCGGACAAGCCGCCGCAGCGCATCGGTGTGCCCTTGGGCTGGGCTGTGGGGGGCGGGCTGGAAGGTTGGCGCGATGTGACGGTCGAAAATGTGCGCAATGTCGATCTGGCGCTGAACCTGCTGCTGTCGGGCCGGCTGGATGCCGTGGCCGCCCACGCCCGCGCGGTGGCCCGATTCCAGGAAGAACGGCGGGAGGCACGCTTCCTGCCGGTCGGCCCCGCCCTGTCGACGCAGCGCTCCTATATGGGATTTTCGCGGACCTTCGCGGCCAGTCCGCAGCGCCAGGCGTTCGAAGCGGCTTATGAGGTGCTGCTGCGCGGGCCCCGCTATGTGGAACTGCTTGTCCGGAACAAACCGTTACCCGGGATGCGGACAGAGGTGGCGCAACGCGGTCATCAGTTCGCGCCCGAACCATGACCCGTCTGCGGACTGGCACCATGCCATCCTGTCCGATCATCCCCATGTCGGCCCCGGCATGGGCGTATGGTCAGACGGCTCATCGTCGAACCAGGGAACAGAGAGATGTCGGGCAAGGATCATCATTATGCTGTCACCGTCACCTGGACGGGCAATCAGGGGACGGGCACCAGCGGTTATCGAGCCTATAGCCGTGCGCATGAGATTTCGGCCGGAACCAAGCCGACCATTGCGGGATCGTCCGATCCCGCCTTCCGCGGCGATCCGGACCGCTGGAATCCGGAAGACCTGCTGGTCGCGTCGCTGTCGGCCTGTCACAAGCTCTGGTACCTGTCGCTCTGCGCCGGGGCGGGCATCATCGTGACCGACTATGTCGACCATGCCGAAGGCTGGATGGCGGAGGAACAGGGCGGGGCGGGGCAGTTCACCCGCGTCGTCCTGCGCCCGCGGGTTACCATCGCTGCCGGCGGCGACGCAGAGAAGGCGCGCCACCTGCACCACACGGCGCATGAGATGTGCTTCATCGCCCGCTCGGTGAATTTCCCGGTGGCGGCAGAGCCGGAGATCATATCCGGGTCGTGATCATCCCCCGAATCGCACCGTGACCGTCAGTCCGCGTGCGCCGCCCAGTTCCAGCCCGTGCCCCAGCGTCCGGGCGATCTGCTGGCAGATGGCCAGCCCCAGCCCCAGCCCGCGCCGGGCCGGGCCGGGCCGATCCTCCAGCCGACCGCCGGGCGACAGGACCAGGGCATGCTGGTCCTGCGGGATTCCGGGGCCGTCATCCGCGACCAGCAGGGATGGCCCGCCCGCCCGACGCACACCGACCAGGATACGGCGCCCCGGCGGCGCGTGGTTGATGGCGTTGTCGATCAGCGTGCGAAGAAGTCGGTCCAGCAGGACCGGGTCACTGACCACCGACAGGCCGCAGGGCAAGGCGCGCAGATCCATGCCCGCGGCCCGGGCGCGTGGCGTCAGTTCCCCAACGGCATGCACGACCAAAGGCCCCAGCGCCACCCGTTCCCGTCGCACCCGCACCCTTCCGGCCGCCAGATTGGCCAGGGTCAGCACACCATCCATCTGGGCCGCCCCGATCTCCATCGCTTCTTCCAGACGGTCGGCCAGCTCAACCTGCTTCGGATCGGTCAGCTTGCCCTGCAACAGATGCAGGAACAGCCGCATGGCCTGCACCGGCTGACGCAGATCGTGGCTGACGGCGGCCAGCAGCTGAACGGGGTCGATGGGATCGGTCATGGCAAAGGGTCCGCGGTTCATGGACGGCGGACCCTAGCATAACAGGCAGAGCAGCAGACGATTACAGGAAGGTGGCTGGGGTCGCGGCGGCGGCGCGGTACTCCTCCCGCATGCGTTCAACAAGGTCGGCCACCGTGGGCGCGTCGTGGATGGAACCGATGCCCTGGCCGGCGGACCAGATGTCCTTCCAGGCCTTCTTCTTCGACCAATCCTCGATCGTCAGGTTGGGGTCGGCCTTGCCGCCGGCGATGGCGGCCGGGTCCAGGCCGTTGGCGGCGACACTGGGGGCCAGGTAATTGCCGGGAATGCCGCTGAACATCGGCGTATAGACGATGTCGGCCGCGCCATGGTCGATCAGCATCTGCTTATACTCGGCCGGGGCATTGCCCTCTGCCGTGGCGATGAAGCGGGTGCCGACATAGGCGAAGTCCGCGCCCAGCACCTCCGCCGCGCGCACTTCCCGGCCCGATGAAATGGCACCGGCCAGGGCGATGGGGCCGTCGAAAAATGCCCGCACTTCCGCCAGCAGCGCGAAGGGCGAGGTGGTGCCGGCATGGCCGCCGGCCCCGGCCGCGACCAGGATCAGCCCGTCAACCCCCGCTTCCAGCGCCTTCCGGGCGTGGCGCACATTGGTGACATCGTGGAAAACCAGACCGCCATAGGAATGGATGGCATCGACAATGCCTACCGGCGCCCCGACCGAGGTGATGACCAGCGGCACCTTGTGCTTGACCAGCAGCTCGGTATCGCCCTGCAGGCGGCTGTTGGAGCGGTGGACGATCAGGTTGACGCCGAAGGGGGCCACCGGCTGGCCCGGATGGGCGGCGGCGTGGGCCGCCAGATCGGCCGTGATCCGGCCCAGCCATTCGTCCAGCTGTTCGGGCTGGCGCGCATTCAGGCTGGGGAAGGTGCCCACGATCCCAGCCTTGCATTCGGCCAGCACCAGATCGGGATAGCTGACAATGAACATCGGCGAGGCGATGACGGGCAGCGAGAGCTTTCCCTGGAACAGGCTGGGCATGGGCATCTTGGTCATTCCTCCGCTGGGCCGCCTTCATGTGGCGGGTTGATTGGTCGCTGGATTTTTAGCACGCTCGTTCGTATGTCGCCACAATCCTGCTGCGGCGCGCATGGCGGCCCCCCCTATGGCTTGCGTTGCAAGGGGTCAACCGGCGTTGCATTCTCCGCCGCATTGAACCGAAAGGGCAGGGCAATGCAGGATTTTCTTTCGATCCATCCCGAAGTCGCGGCGGCGTTGAAGGCCGGCCGTCCCGTCGTGGCACTGGAATCGACCGTCATCAGCCATGGCCTGCCCTATCCCGCCAATGTCGAGGTGGCGAACGCCCTGGAAGCCGCCATCCGGGCGGAAGGGGCGGTGCCCGCCACCATCGCCGTGCTGGATGGCCGCATCCGCGTGGGCCTGACGGCAGAGGATATTGAACGTCTGGCACAGCCCGGCGTGCGCAAGGTCAGCCGCCGCGATCTGCCGCTGGCGCTGGCCCAGGGGGCCGATGGTGCCACGACTGTGGCCGCCACCATGATCGGGGCGGCGTTGGCCGGGATCGCCATCTTCGCCACGGGCGGGATCGGTGGCGTGCATCGCGGGGTGGAGACGACGCTGGACATCTCCGCCGACCTGGAGGAACTGGCCGGCACGGACGTGGCCGTCGTCTGCGCCGGGGCCAAGGCCATCCTGGACCTGCCGCGCACCCTGGAATATCTGGAAACCAAGGGCGTGCCCGTCATCGGTTTCGGCACCGACCGTTTCCCCGCCTTCTATACGGCCAGCCTGCCGTTGCCCGTGGACGGCCGCTGCGATTCGGCAGACGAGGTGGCGCGCGTGCTGCGGGCCAAGTGGCAGCTGGGCCTGGGCGGCGGCGTGGTCATCGGCGTGCCGATTCCGGCTGACGCCGCCCTGGATGCCGAAGCCGTGGAAGCCGCCATCGCCCAGGCCGTGGGCGAGGCCGAGGCCCAGGGCGTGCGCGGCAAGGCACTGACCCCCTTCCTGCTGAAGCGGATGGAGGAATTGACCGACGGCGCCAGCCTGGCCGCCAACCGCGCCCTGCTGCTGAACAATGCCAAGGTGGGGGCCCGCATCGCCGTGGCCTATGCGGCGCAGAAATCGGAATTTACCCTGCCCAAGAAGGTGCAGACGACCAAGCGCCCGCCGGGTTATTGAGCCGGGCCGGTGATCGGGTCGTGGTGGCGCCGGGTTGGCGTCACCAGGACCGAAACCCATAACCCGACATGATCTTGCAATCGTTTTCAAGTGCCATCCAGACGCATTTCGTTACGTCTATGCGGACGTATATATGACCGTTATTTCAAACGTCCCCGATGGTTGCCCGTGTTAACTATCTAGAAGTGTTTAAGGCCGGGATTGGGATGGGGGGCGGAGCATGTTCGGATGGACAAAGAATGCTGAGGACAAAAAACGCATCATTGCGCTGAACGCGCTTAAAACAAATGTGATGATCGCGGACCAGAACTTCAACATCACTTATATGAATCCATCAGTTATCCGCTTGATGCGCGATGCCGAGGCAGATCTGAAAAAGGAATTGCCGCTTTTCAATGTCGACACTTTGATCGGCAGCAATATTGATGTGTTTCACAAAAATCCGGAGCGTCAGCGCCGGATGCTGACCAGCCTTTCCAGTCCCCATAATGCGACGATCAGGGTCGGCAAGCGTGCTTTCGACCTGCTGGTGACGCCGCTCTATGACGGTGCCAGCAAGATCGGATATGCCGTCGAATGGGCGAATGCAGAGGAAAGGCTGCTCAATCTGGACTATGCGGCGCAGCTGGTGGCGCTGAACCGTACCCAAGCCGTCATTGAATTCGATGTCAATGGCAACGTCCTTGGTGCCAATGACAATTTCCTGAACTCCATGGGATATCGGCTGGAGGAAATTCAGGGCCGCAATCACAGCATGTTTGTGGAGCCCGATTATCGGGAAAGCAGCGATTACCGGCAGTTCTGGGATCGGTTGCGCGCCGGTGAATTCCAGGCAGCGCAGTTCAAGCGCATCGGCAAGAACGGCCGTGTGGTCTGGATCGAAGGCGCCTACAATCCCATCATCGACAGTTCTGGCAAAGTTGCCAAGATCGTGAAGTTCGCCACCGACATCACGCCCCAGATTACCTTGCTGAGCAATCTCAAGTCGTTGATTGATCAGAATTTCGGCGAGATCGACCGTGAGATCGGCAAGTCCCGCCAACAGGCGTCAAACGCGGGGACGGCTGCCGAGGAGGCGAGGCAGAATGTGCAGGCTGCTGCTGATGGCACCAGCGACCTGGCCTCCTCCGTCGACGAAATTGCCCGCAGCATGGTGAAGTCCAGGGACGCGGCGGACAGCGTCTATAGCCGTGCCGAAGCCGCGGGCAGCAGTACCGGTCGCCTGACCAAGGCTGCTGAGGCCATGAACGGCATTGTTGCCCTGATCCAGAATATTGCCGGCCAGATCAACCTCCTGGCCCTGAACGCCACGATCGAGGCGGCGCGGGCCGGTGACGCAGGGCGTGGCTTCGCCGTGGTTGCGTCTGAGGTGAAAAACCTCGCCAGTCAGGCCGCGCGGGCAACGGAGCAGATTTCGGGCGAAATTGATGGCATTCAATCGACATCGCGCGAAGTCGCAGATGCATTGGGTGCCATCCGCGACGCCGTGCAGTCCGTGCGCGAACTGGTGACGACGACGGCATCCGCGGTGGAGGAACAGAGTGCTGTGACCCGCGGCATGTCCGACAATATGCGGCGTGTATCCGGTGCGGTTGCGACCGTCTCCAGCAACATTGCCGGTATCTCCGGTGCCGTCATCGAGGTGGCGCAATCGGTGACCAAGACCCGGGACGCTGCCGAGGTGCTGGTGCGCTGACCATGCGGGGCCGGCGGCAGATACGTCGCCGGCCCCGCCGTTGGGCAGGGTTGCAGCCGTGGTGCCTGTCCCCCGTTGACTCTCAACCTCTTCGCCACTATAGACCACGCTTCGTTTTCGAACTGAGTAATCCAAGACCGGAGTAAGTACCGTGAAGCGTCCCTTCCAGCCCTCCAAGATCGTGCGTGCCCGCCGTCATGGTTTCCGTGCCCGCATGGCCACCGTCGCTGGGCGCAACATCATCAACAAGCGCCGCGCCCAGGGCCGCAAGAAGCTGAGCGCCTGAGGATACCGGCATGGCGCCCCCGGCCAAGGCCAAGGTGGGGCGCCTGACACGGCGGCCGGAATTTCTGGCCGTTGCGGGCGCCCGTCGCAAGTGGGCCACGCCGGGCCTGATCCTTCAGGCCCGCGCCCATGACGAGCGGCAGCACCCGAACCCCGGCGAGCCGCCGGTGCGGATCGGCCTGACAGCCAGCAAGAAAGTCGGCGGCGCGGTTGAACGAAACCGCGCCCGTCGTCGTTTGCGCGCGGCGCTGGCAGAGGTGCTGGCACCCAACGCTGCCCCCGGTCATGATTTCGTGCTGGTGGCACGGTCGGAAACGGTCCGTCGCCCCTATGCCGACCTGAAGGCCGATCTCAAGCAGGCGCTGAAGAAGCTGAAGGCCTGGCGTCCGCGCCAGCCGGAGGCCGAATCGCCTGCTGGTCAGCCGGAGGGCCAGTCCCCGGCGCAGGACCGACAAGCATGAGCCCGGCGGCCTGGCTGCTCCGGGCTTTTGTGCTTGGCTACCGCTGGGGCGTGCGGCCTTTTCTGGGGCCGCCCCGTTGCAGGTTCCACCCTTCGTGCTCACATTATGCGCTGCAAGCGCTGGGCACGCATGGGGCGATCCGGGGTGGATATCTGTCCCTGCGGCGTCTGGCGCGCTGTCATCCGTGGGGCGGAGAAGGGTATGACCCGGTGCCGCCCCGGCACCCGCCCACCCGTCCCGGGCATGCGGCGGATGGAAAATGTTGCGGCGGGCATTGATCGCCCGCCGTTTTCATGTGACCAACCGGGCGCACCCCGGTATGAACGGGCCATTGATTTAGCTGGAACCTGGACCAAGCACCCATGACGGATCAGAAGAACCTTGTCCTGACCATCGTGATCTCCATCGCGATCCTGTTCGGGTTCCATTATTTCTACGAACGTCCGCGCCAGTTGGCGGCCCAGGCGGAGGCGCAGCGTCAGCAGGCGTTGCAGGCCGAGCAGGTGCCGACAACAACGCCGGGGGCCACGCCGGGCATCGGTGCCGATGCCGGTGTACCCGCCGCGCGCGACCGCGCCGACGTGGTGGCCGAAACGGCCCGCGTCGCCATCGCGACGCCCAGCCTGCACGGGTCGATCAACCTGCGCGGCGGCCGTGTCGATGACCTGACGCTGGCCAAGTACCGCACGACCCCGGCCAAGGACAGCCCGGAAGTGGTGCTGCTGGCCCCGGTCGGGACCGAGCATCCCTATTACGCCGAATTCGGCTGGGTCGCGGCCAATGCCGGTGACGGTCTGCTGCTGCCCAAGGCCGACACGGTCTGGACGGCCAGCGCCAATACGCTGACGCCCGACAGCCCCGTCACCCTGACCTGGGACAATGGCGCCGGTCTGGTGTTCGAACGCACCTTCACCGTTGATGCCGACTACATGTTCACGGTGACGCAGCGGGTGCGCAACCAGACGGGCGCGCCGGTGGCGCTCAGCCCCTATGGCTTCGTGCAGCGTCGCGGTACGCCCAAGACCGAAGGCACCTATGTCCTGCATGAAGGGCCGCTGGCCATCGTCAATGGCACCTTGAAGGAATACAAGTACAAGGACTTGCATGAAGAGCCGGCGAACCTGAACAGCAAGGGTGGCTGGATCGGCATCACGGACAAGTACTGGCTGGTCGGCCTGATCCCGGATCAGTCGCTGACCACCGACATGCGTGTCCTGCACCAGAAGAACGCCACCGACATCTATCAGGTCGATTACAAGGCCCCGGCCGTCACGGTCGCCCCGGGCGAGACGACGGAGACGACGAACCGCCTGTTCGCCGGTGCCAAGATCGTCGACATGCTGAACAGCTATAACGAGAAGCTGGGCATCGACAGCCTGGATTACGCCATCGATTGGGGCTGGTTCTACTTCCTGACCAAGCCCTTCTTCCATGGGCTGGACTGGCTGGGCCGCACCATCGGCAATTTCGGCATCGCCATCCTGGTCTTCACCGTGTTCCTGCGGGCGGCCTTCTTCCCCATCGCGAACAAGCAGTACGCCGCGTTTGCCAAGATGAAGAAGCTTCAGCCGAAGATGGAGGAGTTGAAGAAGAAGCATGGGGAGAACCGCGAGGCCCTCTCCATGGAGATGATGAAGCTGTACAAGGAGGAAAAGGCCAATCCGCTGGCCGGCTGCCTGCCCATCCTGCTTCAGATTCCCGTCTTCTTCGCGCTGTACAAGGTCCTGTACGTCACCATCGAAATGCGCCATGCGCCCTTCTATGGCTGGATCCATGACCTGTCGGCGGCCGATCCGACGACGATCTTCAATCTGTTCGGCTTGATCCCCTGGGACCCGCCCACCTTCCTGCATATCGGCATCTGGCCGCTGTTGATGGGCGTCACCATGTGGCTGCAGCAGAAGATGAACCCGTCCAATCCGGACCCGGTGCAGCAGAAGATGTTCATGCTGCTGCCCTTCATCTTCACCTACATGATGGCCAGCTTCCCGGCCGGTCTGGTGATCTACTGGACCTGGTCCAACCTGCTGTCCATCGCGCAGCAGTGGGTGATCATGCGCAAGATGGGCGTGAAGCCGACCTGACGCGTGCCCTCAGGCGCCGGGCGGCGGCTCCGCCGCCTTGGCTTACGCGGGGCATGGGCCCGCGGGCCGGCAGTCGCCGGCCTGGGTGACAGGACTGAAGTGTTTTGGTTGTGAAAGCCCCCGGCCTTTGTGCCGGGGGTGTCTGTTTGAGAGAGAAGGAGTTCCGCCATGGCGAAGCCGCTGACCATCACCCCGTCGCTGATCGGTGACCTGACCGAAACGGAGATCGAGGCCGGGCGTCTGCTGTTCGCCAAGGAATGCGACTTTTTCTGGGGGGCGGAGGCGGCCACCACCCTGCCGGAGGCCGTGCTGCCGGAAATCTGCTTCGCCGGCCGGTCGAACGTGGGTAAATCGTCCCTGGTCAATGCCCTGACCGGGCGCAAGACCCTGGCCCGTACCAGCCAGACGCCGGGCCGTACCCAGCAGCTGAACTTCTTCAATCTGGGCAACCGGCTGGTGATGGTGGACATGCCGGGCTATGGCTATGCTCAGGTTTCGAAGGAGCGGTCGGCCGCCTGGGTGGATTTCATCAAGTCGTATCTGCGCGGCCGGGTCACGCTGAAGCGCGCCCTGGTGCTGGTCGATGCAAGGCATGGGCTGAAGCAGCACGATATCGACATGATGAAGATGATGGACCAGACGGCCGTGGGTTATCAGATCGTGCTGACCAAGGCCGATACGCTGAAGCCCGGCGCCATCGACAAGATTCGCGAGCAGGTGGCCGCGGCGCTGAAGACCCATGGTGCCGCCCACCCGGAAGTGATGGCCACCTCGGCGGAAACGGGCCTGGGCATTCCGGAACTGCGCGGTTTCCTGACCCGCTTGGCCGAACCGGCGGCGGCCTGACCTTATCCCCGCGGCAGGGTCAACCGGGCCAGCAGCCCGCCTTCCGGTGCTGTTTCCAGTTCCAGCGATCCGCCATAGAGCCGGGCCAGATCATCCACGATGGCCAGCCCCAGCCCCGCGCCCGGCATGGCTTCGTCCAGACGCACACCACGCGCCAGCACGGCTGATCGTTCCGCATCCGGAATGCCTGGGCCGTCGTCAGCGATGATGATGTGCAGGCGCTTTGGCATGGGGGAGTCAACGGTCAGCCGGATACGGTCCCGGCACCATTTGGCGGCATTGTCCAGCAGATTGCCCACCATCTCCTGCAGGTCCTGCGCTTCGCCGGCGAAAACCAGCGCATCGTCGCCCGTCAGCTCCACGTCAATGGCCCGGTCGGGATGAAGGCGGGCGATGGTGCGGGCCAGGGGGCGCAGGGTTGCCAGCACGGGTGTGCGCAGGCCCGCCCCCTTGGACATGGCCGCGGCACGGGCGCGTGTCAGATGCCGGTCGATCTGCCGACGCATACGGTCGGTTTCCTGCGTGATCAGGTGCGATTCGGCCGGGTCGGACAGGGTGGCCGCACTGTTGGTGATGACCGACAGCGGTGTTTTCAGCGCGTGGGCCAGATTGCCGGCCTGGGTTCGCGCCCGCTCCACCATCTCGGCATTGTCGGCCAGAAGCTGGTTCAGATCATCGGCCAGCGGCTGCACTTCCGATGGAAAGGCACCCTGCAGCCGCGTCGTCTTGCCGGCGCGGAGATCGGCCAGCGCCCGGCGCAGCCGATCCAGCGGCACCAGTCCCAGCCGCACCTGCGCCACGGCCGCCGCCAGCAGCCCCGCCGCCAGCACACTCAAGGAAATAGTCAATACGGAAGCGAAACGATCGGTGGCCGCGACCAGATCTGCCGTGGTGGCGGCCACGGACACGTCCAACGGGTCGGCGGCATCGGGTAAACGGACGCGCCGGGTCCAGACCAGCAGCGTTTCCCCGGCGGGGCCGACCGCGGCACGGCGGTGCAGGGCCCCGTCGTCGGCTACCGTACCGGTCAGCCGCAAAGGCTGATCCCACAGGGAACGGGAGCGCAGCAGCACTGTGCCGTCGGCGTCCGACACCTGCCAGTAAAGTCCCGACAGGGGCCGCTGGAACCGCGGGTCGGACAGATCGCGGGCAGCGGGCAGCGAGGTGTCGCGATCGGCGGCCAGGGCCACGGTCAATTCATCCAGATGCATCTCCGCATGCCGTGCCAGTTCGGCCTCCACATGCGACCGGAAAATGTCGATCAGCACAATGCCGGCGCCCGCCAGCGCCAGCACGACCCAGACGGCCGCCAGCCCCAGCAGACGAAGCCCCAGCGACCCGCGCCGCATCAGGCCGCTTCCAGGCGATAGCCCAGCCCGCGTTCGGTCTGGATCACCGGCACGCCCAGCTTGCGCCGCAGCCGGCCGATGAATACCTCGATCGTGTTGCTGTCACGGTCGAAATCCTGGGCATAGACATGTTCGGTCAGTTCGGTGCGGGAGACGATCCGACCCTGATGATGCATCAGATAGGACAGAACCCGGTGCTCGTGTGCCGTCAGGGTGATGGGTGTGCCCGCCACGGTGACACGGCCCGTGCGCGTATCCAGACTGACGGGACCGCAGGTCAGGGCAGGGGCCGCCTGTCCACCGGCCCGCCGGATCAGGGCGCGCAACCGGGCCAGCAACTCCTCCATCCGGAAGGGCTTGGCCAGATAATCGTCGGCGCCGGCATCCATGCCTTCCACCTTTTCCTGCCAGGTGCCGCGGGCGGTCAGGATCAGCACGGGCATGGTCCGCCCGGCCGCACGCCAGTCGCGCAGTACCGACAATCCGTCGCGCCCCGGCAGACCCAAATCCAGGACGATAGCGTCATAGGGTTCGGTCTCCCCCAGGAAGGCGGCTTCCACGCCGTCCGGCGCGCTGTCGGTGACGTAACCGGCACCGTTCAACGCGTCGGTCAGTTGCCGTCGCAGCTGCGCATCGTCCTCCGCCACCAGGATGCGCATCAATGGCCCTCCCCGGACTTCAGCAGGTCCTTGCCGGCGCCCTTGGCTTTCAACAGCGATCCGTCGCGGGCGTCATAAACCAGCTCGATCAGCCGCCCATCCGGGGCCAGCACCTCGATCTCATAAACGAAGCCCTCCTTCCTGGATTTCAGTTCCACCTCCAGCAGCCGGCCGGGATAGGCGGCTTCCGCTTTCTCCACGATGGCGCGGAGCGGCAGGATTTCGCCCCGCTCCAGGGCGGCGCGGGCGCGTTCATGGTCTTCCTTGTCGTCATCGGCCAGCGCCACGGGCGCGGCGGTGGCAAGGAACAGACAGAACAGCAGGTTGAGCAAGGGGCGCATGGGCAAGGCCATCATCGGGAGGGAAGATGGTAGCGCGGGTGTCCGCCAAGGGGAACCCGCGCCGTCCGTCAGCGGATCAATAGACCAAACCGTCGGCAGTCACGCCGGCCAGCAGCGATTTGACCGCCACCAGATCGACCGTGCCCTGGCCCTCCGCCAGTTCGGTCCAGGTGCCATCGCCATTGCTGTCGGCATAGACCGTCCATTCGGCGCGGCCCTTCTCGAATTCGGTCTTCACGACCAGCCCGTCCTGCTGAGCATAGGTCTCGCTGCGGTCGATGCGCTCGGTCTTCCAGCGGCCGTGATCCCATTCCTGGACGCTGCTGGCCTGACCGGACAGGTCGAAGCTGAAACGGTACTGGTCTTCCTGGTGGCCCGCCACCGGCTGGCTCCAACTCATGGCTTCGAAATAGACGCCATCGCCGTTATTGTCGGTATAGAGCGTCGTTTCCACGCCGCTGCGGTCCGTCTCGGTCTTGACGATGCCGTCGGTCGTGACCGACCAGTTTTCATTCCGGTCGATCTTCTCCGTCTTCCACACACCCTTTTCCATCTCCTGGACGCCGGTGATGGCGCCGTCGGATTGGGTGAAGCGGTAGCCGCCTTCCAGCGGGTTGGGAATGTAAGCGGATTTGCGCGACATGTATGGGTTACTCCTGCCAAGATCATGGAAGCGGACGGCCGGATAGGACGGGGAGGCCGCCCGTCATCCATGACCTTGGCAGGCCGAACCTGAACGCAAGCTGAAGACGCCGTTCAGGATGGGGCCAGATTCGGACGCCGACATACAGCAAATCCCTTGCCAACGGGTTTGGGCCTCGGAAATGGTCGGTTGTCGGCCCCGCTGCCGTGTGACAGCTGTCCGGAAACGGACAGTGCTGTCCGCTGGCGGACAATCACCGTCCGCTCACGACTGTGCCTTGATTGCGCCGGGATGGCGGCTTATCACCCGATGATCCGATTACCATTCCGGGCCCCCGCCGATGTCCCTGTCCAAGCCCGTCCTGTCACAGCCGCGCACCCTGATCGTGGCGTTGCTGGTCGTTCTGCCGCTGCTGGTCGCGTTCTATTCCCTGACCCTGGGCCAGGATGGGAACTGGGACCTGCGCAATTACCATTGGTACAACGCCATGGCCTACCTGAACGGGCGGGAACTGGTGCAGGACGTGGCGCCGGCGCAGGTGGCCAGTTTCTATAACCCCACCCTGGACATTCCCGTCTATTGGCTGGCGCAATTCCTGCCGGCCCGCGCCGTGGCCTTCATCCTGTCCTGGGTGCAGGGGATGAATCTGGTGCCGCTGACGGGCCTTGCCTGGCTGCTGCTGTCGGGTTTGAACGTGCGGTCACGGGCGCTGGCATCTGTCGCGCTGGCCCTGGTCTGCTTCCTGGGTGCCGGCCAGATGGGGCTGCTGGGCACCACGTTCTATGACAATGTCATCAGCCTGTTCGTGCTGGGCAGCGCCTGGCTGGTGGCGGCCCGCGCCGGCGATGTCTGGGGTGGGGAACCGGGTCGCGCCTTTGGCATCGTGTTCGTGGCTGGCCTGCTGGTCGGGTCGGCCGTGGGGCTGAAGCAACCCACGCTGCCCTATGCCGTGGGCCTGTGCTTCGCCTTCCTGGCGGTGGCCGGGGGGCTGTGGCGGCGGCTGTTCCTGTCCTTCTTCTTCGGGATCGGCGTCATCGCCGGCATGGCGGCCTTCTCCGGCCACTGGATGTGGCACCTGTGGACCACCTATCAGAACCCGCTATTCCCCTATTTCAACGATGTCTTCCGCTCCCCCTGGGGCGTGCCGGAGGCCTATCGCGACGACAAGTTCCTGCCGCATGGAATGTGGGACAGCCTGACCTTCCCCCTGACCTGGCTGCGGGACCCCAAGAAGGTGGGGGAGATTATCTTCACCGATCTGCGCGTGCCGGTGATGGTGGCGGTGCTGCTGGCCACGCCCCTGCTGGCGCTGGCCGGGCGCTTCCTGCCGCGCCGGCCGGCTGTGCTGCCGAAGCGTCCGGCGCTCTATCTGCTGGTGGCCGGTGCGCTGACCTATCTGGCCTGGCTGAAGCTGTTCGCCATCTACCGCTATCTGATCCCGCTGGAAATGCTGGCCCCGCTGGTGGTGGTCGCGGCCATCGGGCTGTGGCCCGTGCCGTCGCGGGTGAAGGGGGGGCTGGTGCTGGCGCTGCTGGCGCTGGTCACTGTCACGGCGCGGCCGGGTACCTGGGCCCGCGTGCCATTTGCCGACCGGTTCGTGGAGGTGACGGCCCCGGCCCTGCCCGATCCCGACAATACCATCATCATCCAGACCGGCTACGCCCCCACCAGCTTCCTGGCTTATGGTTTCCCCCCGCAGGTGCCGTTCCTGCGCATCCATTCCTATTTCATCCATCCCGATCACGGCGACATCCTGCTGAACAAGGCCATGCATGAGCGCATTTCCAAGCATGAAGGGGATATTTTCTGGCTTGTTGCGCATTGGGAGTTGTGGACGGCTGAACATGTCCTGCCTTATTACGGTTTGGCGGCCGATATGGGGGATTGCGGCTTAGTGAAGTCCAACCTGGATGAACCGGTGATGCTGTGCCGTTTGCGGAAAATCTCTGTGCCGGGTGCGGAGAGCCAGGATCAGCCATGATTGGACTGCGGTGACGGGTTGTCGGGAGATGTCGGGGAATGGGTAATGACCGGGGGAAGGCCTTCCTGGAGGTCTACAAAAGTGGAGAATGGGGCAAGAACGGTGATGAGTTCTGTTCAGGGGTCGGCAGTCATGATCCGGTCGTCGTCAATTGCTATGTCCGTGGCGTGGGCATGTTCCTGCAGGCCTTGGCCAGCAAGCCGGATGTTGTCGATTTCGGCTGTGGGGATTTCAATGTTGGCTCCAGGCTGCGTGACCTGTGCGGCCGTTACATTGCCTGCGACATCGTCCCGGAACTGATCGAATTCAATAAGCGCAAATTTGCCGACCGGGATGTCGATTTCCGTGTGCTGAACGCGTTCCAGGAAGATGTGCCCGAGGGCGAAGTGCTGTTCGCGCGTCAGGTCCTGCAGCACATGAGCAATGCCGATATCCAGCGTCTTCTGCCGAAATTCAAACGTTTCAAATATATCGTCTTCACGGATCACAGACCCATTATCGATCAGTACCAGCCCAATCTTGATAGCGAGACGGGTGCCTATACGCGGCTGAAAAGGGTAAGCGCGCTGTCGTTGACCACCCACCCCTTCTACCTGGAGCCCCGGCATTCCTATACGATGGGGGCCGTGATTTCCGAAGGCGGCCTGATCATGACGACCATTTTCCAAATGCACTGAACGAAGCGGCAAACCCAGGACATGAAAGCGCCGCGTTTCCGCCGCAGCTTTCACCGAATATTCGTGCTATCACATGCGCATCCCATCTTCGTCCCATCGGACCCGACGAACCCATGTCCCATTCTGAAAGCGTGATCCAGGCCGCACCGCGCATCGCCGTGCTGGTGCCCTGCTATAACGAGGAAGCGTCCATCGAAGCCGTCGTGCGCGACTTCAAGGCAGCGCTGCCCACCGCCACCATCTATGTCTATGACAACAACTCCAAGGACCGCACGTCGGAAATTGCGGCGGCGGCCGGGGCGGTCGTCCGCCGGGAGCCGCTGCAGGGCAAGGGCAATGTGGTGCGCCGCATGTTCGCCGATGTCGAGGCGGACGTGTATGTCATGGTCGATGGCGATGACACCTATCACGCCCCCAGCGCGTCCAAGCTGGTGGCCAAGCTTCTGGACGAGAAGTTGGACATGGTGAATGGCGCGCGCGTCACCGACTGGGAGACGTACCGCGCCGGCCACCGGCTGGGGAACATCATGCTGACCACCCTGGTCACCATGGTTTTCGGGAAGCGCACGGACGACCTTCTGTCCGGCTACCGCGTCTTCTCCCGCCGTTTCGTGAAAAGCTTCCCTGTGCTGGCCGGTGGTTTCGAGATCGAAACGGAACTGGTGGTGCATGCCCTGGAAATGAGCATGCCCCTGGGCGAGGTGGAAACGCCCTACAAGGACCGGGCACCGGGGTCGGTGTCGAAACTGTCCACCTTCCGCGATGGGTTCCGCATCCTGTGGATGATCGGCAAGCTGATCAAGGAGGAGCGGCCGATGCAGTCCTTCGGTCTGATCGCACTGATCCTGGCGCTGGCGTCGTTCGCCTTCGCGGTGCCGCTGTTCATCACCTATTACGAGACGGGGCTGGTGCCACGCTTCCCCACGGCCGTGCTGGCCACGGGCCTGGGCCTGCTGTCCTTCCTGTCGCTGACCTGCGGTCTGATCCTGGACACGGTGACGCGCGGCCGGCGGGAGATGAAGCGCCTGCGCTATCTGGACATTCCGGCGCCGGATTTCGACAGCGGGTTCTTGAAGTAGGGATCGGATCGATCCAGTCAGCGGCCGGGGGAGACCCCGGCCGTTTCGTTTTATGGGGCCTTGGCACCCGCGGCTTCCTTTTCGGCGGCCTTCTTCTCACGGAAGGCGGCGGCTTCCCGCTCGACGCGCTGTTCTTCCGCCTTGGCTTCGTCTTCCGACAGAAGCTTGGGGAACACCGTCGGCCCCATCTTCTGGTCCAGCTGGAAATAGCCCATGCCAATGCCCGCGATCATGATGGGCACGATCAGGGCACCCAGGGCGGCCGCCCCCATGCCGAACAGGCGCAGCTTGCCGCGCCCCATGCGCAGACGGCGTCCGGTTTCATCCGATACCGGTTCGGCCGTATAGGCCCGCTTCATCGTCATGCGACCACCATCCTTTCCAGACTCTCCAACCGGTCGGCCTCAGCCGCCGGCTTGTCCCAGCGCAACCGCGCGATGCGGGGAAAGCGCATGGCGATCCCGCTCTTGTGCCGTGTTGACCTGTGCACACTGTCGAACGCCACTTCGAACACCAGGCCGGGTTCCACCTCCCGCACAGGCCCGAAGCGGTTGGTCGTATGATTGCGCACCCAGCGGTCGATCTCCACCAGTTCCGCATCGGTGAAGCCGAAATAGGCCTTGCCGACGGGCACCAGTTCGCCACCGGCACCCGGTTCGCCGCGCCAGGCGCCGAACGTATAGTCGCTGTAGAAGCTGGACCGCTTGCCATGCCCGCGCTGGGCGTACATCAGCACGCAATCCGCCGTCAATGGCCCCCGCTTCCATTTGAACCAGGGTCCCTTGGGCCGACCACCGATATAGGGACTGTCGCCGCGTTTCAGCATCAGCCCTTCGATGGCCCCATCCTCCACCCCCTGGTCACGGGCGGACAGGCGCAGGGTGGAAAGCTGTTCCCAATCCTGGAAGGGCAGCAACGGCGACAGGTCCATGCCGGCCGGCCGGACCCGGTCGAACCAGGCTGCCAGCCGGCGGCGACGTTCATCGAAGGGCAGGCCGCGCAGGTCTTCGCCCCCGTCGAACAGCATGTCGTACAGCCGGACCCAGGCTGGGAAGTCGCGCAGCATGGCGGATGTGACCCGCTTGCGGTTCAGGCGCTGCTGAAGATCATTGAAGGGGGCGATACGCCCGTCGCGGGCCACCAGCAATTCGCCATCCAGTACCGCGGTAAAGCCCATATGGGTGGCCACATCGGGGAAGGCGCCCGCGATCTCGTCCCCGGTGCGGCTGTAGATCCGGGCGCTGTCCGGGCTGCCGCGCGCCACCAGTTGCACGCGCACGCCATCCCATTTCCATTCTGCGCGATAATCGGCCGGACTTATCGCGACCCGGTCCGCTTCCTCCAGCGGATGGGACAGCATCATGGGCCGGAACCCGCCCGAATCGCCCAGGCTGGGGGCGGGCGCCTTGCCCGACAGCCAGTCGAACAGGGGTGCAAAGGGTGGTGACAGGCCGTGCCACAGTTCCTCCACCTCCTCCACACCGGACTGCACGCCCTTGGATGCTGCCCAATCGACCAGGGCGGTCTTGGCCATGCGGGCCGATACGCCGATGCGCAACCCGCCCGTGATCAGCTTCAGCAGGGCCCAACGTCCCGTGGCATCCAGACTGTCCAGCCAGTCGGCCAGCAGCCCTGGCACCGTCCCCCTTTTCGCTGCGGCCAACCCCTCCACCACCACCGCCAGTTCCGGCGGGGGGCGGTTGATGCCGGGCGGGGCGGGCCAGATCAGGGCCACCGTCTCCGCCAGATCGCCGACGAAATCATAGGACCAGCCGAACAGCGCCGGGTCCACGCGCGTCGCGACCAGTTCCTTGATCATGGCTGCCTTGGCCGCCGCGAAGGACAGGTCGCCCGTCAGCGCTGCCAGACCATAGCCCCGGTCCGGGTCGGGCGCGTGGTCCAGATAGTCGGCGATCAGGCGCAGCTTGCCGTTGCGTGACGGCATATAGGTCAGAGCGTCCATCAGGGCGGCGAAGCGCTGCATCACTCCTCCTCCCCTCTCCCGACCAGATGCAGGGGCTTGGCCTTCACGCCCTGGGTCGTGGCCCAATGGACCAGCGCTTCCTCGCTGCCATGGGTCACCCACAGCTCGCCGGGGGCGACGTCGGTGACGGTCTGGCACAGCTCATCCCAATCGGCATGGTCGGACACGATCAGGGGCAGTTCGATCCCATGCTGGCGCGCCCGCGCCCGGACCCGCATCCAGCCGGATGCGTAGGCGGGCAGCGGGTCCGGCATCCGGCGCAGCCATTTGTCGGCCATGGCCGAGGGCGGGGTCAGCACAATGCCGCCGCGCATGGCGGACGCATCGGCCACCGTCGCCGGCCGCAAATCGCCCAGTTCCACGCCCTGCTGCTGGTAAAGCGCGCATAGCGGCAGATGGCTCCCGTGCAGATAAAGCGGCCTTTCATATCCCGCCCGCCGCAGCTCCGCGATCAGGCGCTGGCATTTGCCCAGCGCGTAACAGCCGACGACGATGGTCCGCTCGGGGAAGACGGACAGCGTGTGCAGCAGGCGCGCGATCTCGCCTTCCACCGGCGGGTGGCGGAAGACCGGCAGGCCAAAGGTCGCCTCGGTAATGAAGGCGTCGCAGTTCACCGGCTCGAACGGTGCGCAGGTCGGGTCGAATCGGCGCTTGTAGTCACCCGACACCACGACCCGGCTGCCGCGCCAGTCCAGCACCACCTGCGCCGAGCCCAGCACATGACCGGCCGGCACCAGGGTGACCGTCACCTCCCCGACGGCCAGGGGCTGCCGATAGGGCAGGGCCTGCTGATGCAGGCCAGCCCCGTCGCCCAGCCGCGCCCGCATGATGGCCAGTGTGCCGGCTGTGGCCAGGACATGGGTATGGCCCGGTCGTGCATGGTCGGAATGGCCATGGGTGATGACGGCCCGGTCCACGGACCGCGTTGGGTCCACATGGAAGCCGCCTGGCTCCACCCACAGCCCGCCGCCGCGGTCGGGCGGACAGGGGGTGACCCAGCTGTCGGGCGGGGGGGCTGTCACGATGCCGTCGGCATATGGATGCGGGCCCCCGGCCCCAAGGGCAGTTCCAGCACGTACCAGCCGCAGAACAGCGTCACCGCGCCAAATCCCATCCACATGGCCAGAGGCAACATGGTGGCCAGCAGCGACCCGATGCCGAAACCGGGCGTATAGCGCTGGCACATGATCAGGATCAGCGGGAAGTAAGGCAGCAGCGGCGTGATCGGGTTGGTGAAGCTGTCACCCACGCGATAGGCGGCCTGCGACGCTTCCGGCGTGATGCCCAGCAGCATCAGCATCGGCACCATCACTGGGCCCAGGATGGCCCATTTGGCTGAGGCGCTGCCGATCAGGATATTGATCAGGGCTGAGACGATGATGATGGCAACCAGCAGGGGCAGGCCCGTGAACCCTGCTTCCTTGAGGAAGGCAGCGCCATTCACGGCCAGGATGCCCCCCAGGTTCGACCAGCCGAACAGGGCGATGAACACGGCGCAGCAGAAGGCCAGGACGATGTAGCCGCCCATGTCCGACATGGACTGGCCCATCATCTTCACGACATCGCGGTCAGAGGTGATGACGCGAGCGCCGATGCCATAGGCAATGCCGATGATCAGGAAACTGATGAACAGCACCGCCACGATGCCACGCAGGAACGGTTCCACCGTGCCCGCCGCATCACGCAGGATGGCGCCCTCGGGCACCACGGCGACGCCGAACAGGGCCATGATCGCCAACAGGGTCAGACCGGCGAACCGCAGACCCCGCCTCTCCCGCTCCCGCTGTTCGGGGCCGGCTTCGTCCATGGTGACCGTCAGATCCGCGGCGATGGGTGCCGTGCGCAACAGACGGGGTTCGATGAGGCGATCTGTGACGACCGTGCCGATGATGGTGAATAGCGGCACGAAGGCCGCCATCAGGTACCAGTTGGCTGTCGCCAGCACCTCATACCCCGGATCGACCAGCCGGGCCGCGGCCTGGCTGATCCCGCCCAGCAGCGGGTCCAGCGAGGTGACCAGCAGGTTGGAGGAAAAGCCCCCCGAAACCCCGGCAAAGGCGGCGGCGATGCCGGCGACGGGATGGCGGCCGGAACTGTGGAACAGCATGCCCGCCAGCGGGATCAGCACGACATAGCCAGCATCGGTTGCCATGCTTGATTGAACCCCGGCGAACACCACCGTCAGGGTCAGCAGGCTTTTCGGCATGGCCCGGACCAGCGCCCCCAGCGACACACCGATCAAGCCCGTCTTTTCCGCCACGCCCACCCCCATCACGCACAGCAGCACGACGGCCAGCGGCGGGAAGCTGGCGAAGATGGTTGGCAGATCGGTCAGGAAGCGGCGGATATATTCCGCCGACAGCAGGTTGGTTGCCACCAGTTCCTTGCCCGTTCCCGGATGGATGGCCGATACGCCCATGCCCGACAGCAGGGCGGACAGAGCCACCAGAATGATGATGGCGATCAGGAACAGGGTGGCCGGGTCCGGCAACCGGTTCCCCACCCGCTCGATCGCTTCCAGAATGCCGCCGCCTGTCGTTCCAACTGCTGAAACCGCCATGTTCTTTTCCTTTATTGTGTCACGCGCCCGTTTGTCGGGCGTCGGCTGAAAAGATAGGGCATGAGGGGTGTATCTGCGAGGGGGCGTCCATGACAAAGCCATTGATCCATGACAGGCTGTGCGCATGGAAATGGTCAATGGATATCGCTGCGAAAGCTGCGCGGACGTCGCGCTGGCCAAGCGTGGTCTGGACCCTGCCAAGGGTAACCAGTCCCCCTATGACCGCCAGCGAGAGCAGGCGGAAAAGGCCGGGCTGTCCCCGGGCGGCCAACCGCTGGGGATCAACCAGCCACTGACCACCGGGCCGCGCGGCACGATCGTGAATATCCTGGTTTGAAGACAGGCGCCCTTTTACGAACCGGCCAGGGCGATAGCGCAGAAGGCCTTGTCGATGTCTGCACCCACCCGGTCCCGGTCCACCCATGGCAGGGGCGGCGGTGCAGGGTTCAGGCGGCCGGCCAGGAATTGGTCCAACATAGGGGCACGCGCCTGTCGGTCCTGTTCCCCACCCTCCGCCTTTCGGGCGATCAGGTCACGGATACACCCCGCGACGTCCTTTTCCAGGGCCAGGCCGGACAGCAGCGATGGCATGTCCATGGGGGGCGGTTGCTGGAATCGCAGCAACCATTCCAGACAGCAGGCGGCGCGCAGGGCGTAGCAATAATCCTTGGGCCGCACCGCCTCCCCATCCTCCTGCATCTTCTCCAGGCTTCGCCGCCCGAGATGCAGATAATGGGTGGCCAGCGCATTGGGATCGGCGGCGGATTGCGCCAACTGTCGGATGGTGCCGACCGACGCCGCCTCTGGACGGTAGCTGATGGGGGACGACAGCCATTCCAGAAGCGCCGCGTTGGAGCGCAGCGATAGTTGCAGCGCCTTGCGCAGATCCCAGCCGCCAATATCCAGCACCGGGTCAATGGGCCGTTCAATCACGTCCCGCCGGCTGTTCACCGACAGGTAATCGGCCACCGGACGCAGATAGACGAAGCGGACATCATAGTCGCTGTCACGCGAGGGAAAGCCCCAGGACCGGCTGCCGGATTCGATGGCGAACAGGATGGTGACACCGTTTTCCATCTCCATCCGGTCCAATTCCGCCTGAACCCGCCGGCGCATGCCGGGGTCAATCGCTTCCATTGCCACCGATTCCTGTGCTTTCGCAGACCTGCGTGCGGTAGGCGCGCAGGACCAGTTCTTCCATGAACAGCATATCGGGTTGCTCCGGCAGGGGCGAGGTGCGGGCGGCGTTTTCGGCTTGTTGCTGCATATCCTCCACCATTGCCTCCACCCGGTCTACGGGCACCTGGCCCTGACGGATGGCCAGGATTTCCATGGCGTCCGGGCGCGGCAGGGTGATGTGACCCTGCATCATCAATTCCACCGTCTGCCGTCCGATGCGCACGGCATGCGCCATGCTTTTCCAGTCGATGCCGTCGGCAGCCGCCGAATCCAGGCTGCGCCGGCCATATTCAGCCATCAGCCGTTCAACCACGTCGCGGGCATTGCCGATGCCGGCCTGAAAGGACAGTTTCTTCCCGCACACTTCCAGATGCCGAACCCGCACGCCGCCCGGCATTTGCAGGTCGATAAAACCGATATGGGGATAGTCACCCGCCAGGGCCCGATCCGGATCGGCATCGCCCAACGCCGCGCCGGGTCCCAGTGATTGCTCGACCCCGCGCAGCCAGCCCAGGACCATGGCGGCGGCGTTCACCCGCTTTCCCCGGATGCCGAACCGATGCGCCTGCCGCTGGGAATAGCGCAGGGCCGCCTCCACCTTCCGGCACAACAGGCGATGACGGTTGGCCTGAATCTCCCGCCAGATCGGATGCGGAGTGCCGATGATGGCGCCGTCGGGTGCAAACAGCATCTCCAGCGCCAGGGTCTGTCCATCTGCCAGTAGTTCCAGATAGCGTTGCAAGCTGAACAGGTCGCGGTCAACGGCGCCGGGCAGATTGCGCTGACCCTGTTCCTTCTGCGGCCCCTCGCAGATCGTGGCTGGAACCCGCTGCAACAGGATGTCGCGTGCGGCGGGCAGGAAGACGCCCTTGTAATCCAGATCGGATTGCGGCGTGGCGGTGCCATAAAGATGCGATCCGCTCCGCATTTCGACGATCAGCTGCATGCTGCACCCTATGCTGCCCACTCGCTTGTGCAGGGCGTAAACGGGTTTCCCGCCGGACACAATGCGCAGCTGTGGGATGGAGCTAATTCGCGGTCCTGCGCGCGGTGCCGGACGCGCAGGATTAGGATCTGGTCATCCATGACGTCATAGACCAGCGCATAGGATGGCTGTTTGGGTCCAGATGACCAGGGTCACCGGGGTACGCCGGAGCGAGGAGCAGGGGGCAGGGTACCGCCCCTTTCCAGGGCGTCAGCCAGTTTCAGCAGCCAGGGGCCGACCAAGGCCGTGCGGCACAACCCGCCCGGCGAGGACGTCGCCGGCAAGTCATTGTCCGGGTCGGCAGCTGTTGCGTCATTTTCGCAATGCCATGGGTCTGGAAACGGTAGCATTCGGTCGCTACGATACGAACCAACGCATGAAACCTGCCCGCCATACGCGTGGGACGGGTGATAAAAGAGGGATGTTGTTGGGATGGCCGGTATTGATAAGCGCGTGACCGAGGAAGAAGCCCTGTTGCTGCATAGCAGCGGGCGGCCCGGCAAGTTGGAAATCACCCCCACCAAGCCGATGGCGACGCAGCGCGACCTGTCGCTGGCCTATTCGCCCGGTGTGGCCATCCCGTGCCTGCGCATCCATGCTGACCCTTCCACGGCCTATGATTATACGGCCAAGGGCAACATCGTCGCTGTCATCTCCAATGGCACGGCCGTGCTGGGGTTGGGCGATCTGGGGGCGCTGGCGTCCAAGCCTGTGATGGAGGGCAAGGCCGTCCTGTTCAAGCGCTTCGCCGACGTGGACGGCATCGACCTGGAGGTCGATACCCGCGACGTGGATCAGTTCATCAATGCCGTGCGCTATCTGGGTCCCAGCTTCGGCGGCATCAATCTGGAAGACATCAAGGCGCCGGACTGTTTCATCATCGAACAGCGTCTGCGCGAACTGATGGATATTCCGGTCTTCCATGATGACCAGCATGGCACGGCCATCATCGCCGCCGCCGGCCTGTTCAACGCGCTGGAAATGACGGGCCGCGATATCAACGAGACGAAACTGGTCATCAACGGCGCCGGTGCCGCCGCCATCGCCTGCGCCGAACTGTTCAAATCCATGGGCATCCCCCACGGCAATATCACCCTGTGCGACACCAAGGGCGTGGTCTGGAAGGGCCGGGCGGAGGGCATGAACCAGTGGAAATCAGCCCATGCCGTGGTGACGGACGCCCGCACCCTGGCCGAGGCGCTGGACGGTGCCGACGTGTTCGTCGGCCTGTCGGCCAAGGGCGCCGTGACCCCCGCCATGGTCAAGTCCATGGCCAAGAACCCCATCATCTTCGCGCTGGCCAATCCCGATCCGGAAATCACCCCGGAGGAGGTGCGGACCGTGCGTGATGACGCCATCGTCGCCACGGGCCGGTCGGATTATGCCAATCAGGTCAACAATGTGCTGGGCTTCCCCTATATCTTCCGCGGCGCCCTGGACGTGCGGGCCAGCACCATCAACGACCAGATGAAGATCGCAGCCGCCCGGGCGCTGGCGGCGCTGGCGCGCGAAGATGTGCCGGATGAGGTGGATGCCGCCTATGCCGGACGCCGCCTGCGCTATGGCCCGGAATATATCATCCCCGTGCCGTTCGACCCGCGCCTGATCTCCACCATCCCTGCCGCCGTGGCCCAGGCCGCCATGGACACGGGCGTGGCGCGCAAGCCCATTGTCGACATGGATGAATATCGCCGCAGCTTGCGCCTGCGCCTGGACCCCACGGGGGACAGCCTGCTGCTGATCTCCGAGAAGCTGCGGGCCAATCCGCGCCGCGTCGTGTTTGCCGAGGGCGAGGAGGAGCGGGCCATCCGTGCTGCCATCGCCTATCGTTCCGCCGGCTTCGGCCACCCGATCCTGATCGGCCGCGAAACGGTGGTACAGGAAAAGCTGGCCTCGCTGGGTCTGGCCGGGATCGAGCCACTGGACATTCAGAATGCCCGCTTCGGTGCGCCCAACAATGAGCGTTACACGGATTTCCTCTATAAGCGCCTGCAGCGCCGCGGCCACCTGCACCGCGATTGCCAGCGCTGGGTCAACCAGAACCGCAACGTCTTTGCCGCCTGCATGGTGGCGACGGGTGATGCCGATGCCATGGTCACCGGCCTGACCCGATCCTTTGCCGTCAGCTTCGAGGATATCGAGCGCGTCATCGATCCGCAGCCCGATCATATCGTCTTTGGTCTGTCGGTGCTGGCCACCCGTAGCCGCACCGTCTTCATCTCTGACACGACGGTGCATGAGCGGCCGACGGCGGAGCAGTTGGCGGACATCGCCATCCAGTCGGCCCGCATGGCCCGGCTGATGGGCCATGAACCGCGCGTGGCCTTCCTGTCCTTCAGCAATTTCGGTCAGCCCATGCGCGACCGCGCCGCCCATGTGCGCGAGGCGGTGGCCCTGATGGATCGCCGCAAGGTCGATTTCGAGTATGACGGGGAGATGTCGGCCGACACGGCGCTTGATTACGATCTGATGAAGCGGCTGTACCCGTTTGCGCGCCTGTCGGGGCCGGCCAATGTGCTGATCATGCCGGCGCTGCACGCCGCCAATATCGGCGCCAAGCTGCTGCACAAGTTCGGCGGTGGCAACCTGATCGGCCCGCTGCTGATCGGGTTGGACAAGCCGGTGCAGGTGGTACAGATGGGCGCCACGGTCAATGAACTGACCACGGCCGCCATCATGGCCGCCCATGACAGCCTGGCGCGTTGACGTTTTTGATGACGTTTTTGACAGTGGGATGGCGGGCAGTCCCCCCGCCATCCCGGCGTCGGCCGTCCCCCATTATTAAGTTTCTGTGATGCTGTTACCCTGTGCGCCGGGGAATGATATCTCCTCCGGTCCCGCGACATCGCGGGCAGGGAATACAGAAAAAGCGGGCGGTGGTCAGATGCGGTGGTATGCGGTCCGGCCGATCAGGTTCGTGATCATCGGGGTGGCGCTGGTCGGTCCGACAGCGGCCATTCTGCTGTCACTGCTGCTGGCCGGTCATATCGAGGCGGCGGTCGCGCTGCCGGCCCTGTTGGTGAATGTCATCGTCGCGGCCGTCATGCTGCGCATGATCCAGACCGACACCCGCCGTTTGACCGACTATGCTGAAATCCTGGGGGAGGCGACGCGCCCCGTGCCGCCGCCGGAACTGTCCAGCATCACGGCGGAGGCCATTGCCGGTGCCCTGTCCCGGACGCAGCAGGCCTGGCTGGACCGGCAGATCCGCGACACCGAACGGACCATCCTGATCGAGGCGGTGATCGACCAGTTGCATGATCCCGTCATCCTGCTGGGGGCCGCGCGGGAGGTGACCCGCGCCAATCAGGCGGCCCGCAATATGTTTGGCGAACGGCTGCTGGCCCGTGATCTGGCCAGTTCCGTACGCACGCCCAGCCTGCTGGAGGCCGTGGATGCCGTGCTGGCCGGCGGGGCGTCCCGCGCGGTGGAGGTGCTGCTGCCCGTGCCGGTGGAGCGCACGTTGCAGGCCCGCGTGAAGCCCTTCCGGGTGCCGGGTGCCGACGGCCCGCCGCTGGTGCTGCTGACCCTGCACGACATCACGCTGTTGAAGCGGTCCGAACAGATGCGCGCCGATTTCGTGGCCAATGCCAGTCACGAGTTGCGCACGCCGCTGGCGGCCCTGATCGGCTTCATCGAAACGCTGCGCGGTCCCGCCAAGGATGACCCGGCCGCGCATGAGCGTTTTCTGGGCATCATGTTCGACCAGTCCAACCGCATGTCGCGTCTGGTCAACGATCTTCTGTCCCTGTCACGGATTGAGATGGACGAACATTCACCGCCGACGGCGGAGGTCGACGTCGCCAAGATCGTGCGCAACGTTGCCGCCACGCTGGAAATGCGTGCCGCGTCGCGCAAGGTGAAGCTACGCCTGGAACAGCCGGCCCCGTTGCCGCCCGTGATGGGGGATGAGGATCAACTGTCCCAGGTTTTCCAGAACCTGATCGACAATGCCATCAAGTATGGCAAGGAGCAGACGGAAGTGACCGTCAGCATGACGGCGCCGGAACGCGGCAAGGCTGGCTCGGTGCGCGGCCCGTCGGTCATGGTGGCGGTGACCGATCGGGGTGATGGCATCGCCCGCACCCATCTGCCACGCCTGACCGAGCGATTCTATCGCGTCGATCCGGCCCGGTCGCGGGCGTTGGGCGGCACCGGTCTGGGCCTGGCCATCGTCAAGCATATCGTCAACCGGCATCGCGGCCGGCTGATCATTGACAGCGAAGTGGGCAAGGGCAGCACCTTCTCCGTGCTGCTGCCGGCCGGCAAGGCGCCGGCCCTGACACAGCAGCAGGCCGGTTGACGGTCCCGGCGGCTGATCAGGGCTTGGCCTTTTCCGCCGCCTCCTTCTCCGCCTTCTTGCGGGCGGTGAATTCCCGCTCCTCCGGGCCGTGCAGGCCGCCATCGGCCAGGAACTTCCAGGACCCGTCCGCCTGTTTGCGCCAGATGGTGACATAGCGGCTGGGCGGCAGTTCCTCGCGCTTGCCATCGGCTGCGGTACGGTAGCGCGTGGCCTTGCCCCAGGTGTAGCCAAGGGTGCCGTCATTGGAGATGGCGCCGTCCACCGGCCCCCATTGCAGCACCATCTGCGGATCGAACAGCTTGTACAGCTCCGCCCCGTCGCTGCCGGGCACGGGGTCGTTCAGCATATGGACGCGCGGTTCGGCGAACAGGGAGAAGGCCTTGCCGACCCCGATCTCCTGCGCTTTGGCGGCAAAGGCGCGGTCGGCATCCATGACCGCCTGCGCCGGGTGCGTTTGGCCCGCATTCTGGGCCATCGCCGGCATTGTCATGAATACGACGCAAGCCAGCAGTCCGCCTGCCTGGATCAGGCGGCGACCGGCTGTCAGTAACCCGCTCGTCGGTACCATTCCAAACTCCTTGCAAAATTGAAAAAAGCCATTGATATCAATGATGAAGCTTCTATGGGCCGCTGCCAACAGCCAATATGTAACGCCCCTGTTTCGGCCGGCATGAACCCTTGCTCCGGGGGGTGTGTCATCGAACTGTAACGTAGATGTAGTATTTGCGTCGCTCAGCGCGGCTAAGGTCCCGGCACCCCAGCAGGGACAATGGACACATGAAGATGGCAGGCATCAGGGGATGCGCCGGCTTCGGTGTGCCGCCCAGATAACCGGAGGCCTTGTCGTGACCACCAAGAAGCTTGTTCTCGCCGCCGTGCTCGGCGCCGTGTCGTTCGTCGGTCTGGCCGGCGCCGCTGCCGCCCGCGATCAGATCCGCATCGTCGGTTCCTCCACCGTGTTCCCCTTCACCTCCACGGTCGTCGAGCGCTTCGGTCAGACCACGAAGTTCGCTGCTCCGATCCTGGAATCGACGGGCACCGGCGGTGGCATGAAGCTGTTCTGCTCTGGCGTTGGCGCCGACTTCCCGGACGCCACGGGCGCTTCCCGCGCCATGAAGGCCAGTGAGTATGACACCTGCCAGAAGAATGGCGTTGAGCAGATCACCGAACTGGTGATCGGCTATGACGGCATCGGCTTCGTCCAGTCCAAGAAGGGCACGCCCTTCAACGTGACCAAAGCCCAGCTGTTCGCCGCTCTGGCCAAGGAAGTCGAAAAGAACGGCCAGATCGTGCCGAACCCGAACAAGACCTGGAAGGACGTCGACGCGTCCCTGCCGGCCGTCGAAATCGAAGTGCTGGGCCCGCCGCCGACGTCCGGCACGCGCGACGCCTGGGTCGAGTTGGTGATGGAAACCGGCTGTAAGGAATTCCCGGCTATCAAGGCCCTGGACGCCACCCGTCATGCGGCCGTCTGCAAGACCATGCGTGAAGATGGCGCCTTCATCGAAGCTGGCGAGAACGACAACGTGATCGTGCAGCGCCTGTCGGCCAACCCGAAGGCCCTGGGCATTTTCGGCTACAGCTACCTGGAAGAAAACCAGGACAAGCTGCATGGTCTGTCGGTCGACGGTGTTGAGCCGAAGTATGACACGATCGCTTCCGGCAAGTACCCGATCTCCCGTCCGCTGTTCGTCTACTTCAAGAACCAGCATTTCGGCGTGATCCCCGGCCTGAAGGAATTCCTGGCCGAATACGCTTCGGAACGCGCCATGGGCGATGACGGCTACCTGGCCGACAAGGGTCTGGTGCCGCTGCCGGCCGACAAGCGCAAGGCTGCCGAAGCCGCCGCGCTGAAGCTGACGCCGATGGCGAAGCCGGCTTCGTAATGTGCAGGCCTGGGCGGTGCGGGACAAGGATCGGTGGGTCCGGACTCCCGCATCCGCCCGGTGTATAAGCAGATGGCGGAACCGGCGGCGTCTTTTTCGATGCCGCCGGTTTGCCTTGAAAACCGGTATTCCCCTGACAGCAGCGGGTTGAACCCATGTCAGTCACTTTGACCGTTGGCGTCCTGTTGCTTTTGTCACTTGCCGGTTTCTGGCTGGGCCGGAACCGGGCTGTGGCCGTTGCTGGTGGGCGCATCGCCACTCTGCATTCCGTTCCCAGTTACTACGGGTCCTATGTCGCGCTGTGGGCTGGGCTGCCGGCCCTGGTGCTGGTTCTGCTCTGGGTGGCGCTGAGCGGTCCCATGATGGACTGGCTGGTGCTGACAGGCATGTCGGCCGATCAGATCGAGGCCTGGGCGCGCGTCATGCTGGCGCCGGCCGAGTTGGAAACCCTGCTGGCGAACATCGCCAACGAGGCGTCGGCCCTGACCCAGACCCATCGCCAGTTGCTGCTGATCAATATCGGCAACGTGGCGATTGGCCAGCTTCAATATGTGAACCCGGCCGTCATTGATGCCCTGACCCCAGCGGCCACGCATCTGAAGCAGTTGCGCGCATTGGGGGGTTGGGTCCTGTTCGGCGGTGTCCTGGCGCTCAGTGGCGGTGCCCTGGCCTTCACCTGGAGCCGGATCAGCGCCGAGTTCCGGGCCCGCAACAATGTCGAACGGATCATCACGGTTCTGTTGGTGATGTGTTCCACCATCGCCGTGCTGACGACAGTCGGTATCGTCCTGTCGCTGCTGTTCGAAAGCATCCGCTTCTTCACCAAGGTGCCGGTGACGGAATTCCTGTTCGGGCTGCAATGGTCGCCGCAGACGGCCATTCGCGCCGATCAGGTGGGCTCGTCCGGTGCCTTCGGGGCCATCCCGCTGTTCACCGGCACGATGCTGATCGCGGCCATTGCCATGATCGTGGCGGCCCCGGTCGGTCTGATGTCGGCCATCTATCTGTCGGAATATGCGCCCAAGCGGGTGCGTTCGCTGGTCAAGCCGGTCCTGGAGATCCTGGCCGGCGTGCCGACCGTGGTCTACGGTTTCTTCGCCATCCTGACCGTCGCGCCCTTCATCCGCAATCTGGGTGAGGCGGTGGGGCTGACCGTTTCCTCGCAGAGCGCGCTGGCCGCCGGCATCGTCATGGGTGTGATGATCGTGCCCTTCGTGTCGTCGCTGGCCGACGACGTGATCAATGCCGTGCCGCAGGCGCTGCGTGATGGCTCTCTGGGCCTGGGTGCCACCAAGTCGGAGACCATCAAGCAGGTGGTCCTGCCGGCAGCGTTGCCGGGCATCGTCGGTGCCATGCTGCTGGCTGTCAGCCGCGCCATCGGCGAGACGATGATCGTGGTGATGGCCGCCGGCCTGCAGGCCAGCCTGACGCTGAACCCGCTGGCCAGCGTCACGACCGTGACCGTGCAGATCAAGTCCATCCTGGTCGGTGACCAGGAATTCGACAGTGCCAAGACGCTGTCGGTCTTCGCCCTGGGCCTGGTGTTGTTCCTGGTGACCCTGGCGCTGAACGTTGTCGCCCTTCGCATCGTCCAGAAATACCGGGAAAAATATGACTGAGATCGCAGAGCCGATGCAGACAGCCGCTCCCGTGTCGTTCCACACCGGCGACCTTGCAACCAAGCGACTGAAGGCGCGCTATGCGGCCGAACGACGCTTCCGTATCTATGGCATCCTGGCGATTGTTTTCGCCTGCGCCATGCTGGTCATCCTTCTGTCGACCCTGCTGAAAGAAGGCACCTCCGCCTTCTTCCAGACAGAGGTGAAGCTGGCCGTCAGCATTGACGCCAGCGTCATCGATCCGCAGGGTACGGGCAATCCAGCGGACTGGGACCGCGGCGCCTTCCAGAATCTGGTCAGCGAAGCCCTGTACAAGGGCTTCCCCGATGTTTCGGGCCGTCTGGAAAAGCGTGACCTGCGCGGTCTGATCAGCCCGGTGGCCGGTGTGCGCGTGGGCCAGATGCTGGACAAGAATCCGGCCCTGGTCGGGCAGACGGTCGAGATCTGGCTGCCCGCGTCCGATGGGATCAACCAGATCCTCAAGGGTGGCATCCGTCGCGACATTCCCGAGATGGAACGCCCCATCAATGACAAGCAGCTGGCCTGGTTCGACAGTTTGCAGCAGCGCGGCGACGTGCGCTCGGCCTTCAACACGACCTTCTTTACGGCGTCGGACAGCAATTATCCCGAACTGGCGGGTCTGCTGGGGGCCGCTGTCGGCACGCTGCTGACCATGGCAGTGACCTTGGCGACGGCCCTGCCAATCGGTGTGGCTGCCGCCGTCTACCTGGAAGAGTTCGCGCCGAAGAACCGGTTCACCGAGATCATTGAGGTGAATATCAACAATCTGGCGGCCGTGCCCTCCATCGTGTTCGGTCTGCTGGGTCTGGCGGTGTTCCTCAACTTCTTCGGCATGCCGCGGTCGGCCCCGCTGGTGGGTGGTCTGGTGCTGGGTCTGCTGGTGCTGCCCACCATCATCATCGCCAGCCGCGCCGCCTTGAAGGCGGTGCCGCCGTCGATCCGGGAGGCGGCATTGGGCATGGGGGCCTCGCGTCTTCAGACCGTGATGCACCATGTGCTGCCGCTGGCCATGCCGGGCATCATGACGGGCACGATCATCGGTATGGCCCACGCCGTGGGCGAGACGGCGCCCCTGCTGATGATCGGCATGAACGCCTTCGTCACCTCGGCCCCTGGCAGCCTGCTGGACAGTTCCTCGGTCATGCCGGTGCAGATTTTCATGTGGTCGGACAAACCGGAACGCGGCTTCGTCGAACTGACCTCGGCCGCCATCCTGGTGTTGCTGGCCTTCCTGATCACGATGAACGGTGCGGCCATCTGGCTGCGCAAGAAATTCGAACGGCGGTGGTAACCATGGACAGCGTGACCCTGAACAAGCCCGCGGACGCCGCATCCACGCAGCCGGTCAAGGTGTCGGCCCGTGACGTCAAGGTGTTCTACGGCGCCAAGCGCGCCCTGCACGGCGTCAATGTCGACATCTACCAGAACGAGGTGCTGGCCCTGATCGGCCCCTCGGGCTGCGGTAAATCCACGTTCCTGCGCACCATCAACCGCATGAACGACACGATCGACATCTGCCGCGTGGAAGGAAAGATCCTGCTGGACGGGCAGGATATCTATGATCCAAGGCTGGATGTGGTGCAGCTTCGCGCCCGTGTCGGCATGGTCTTCCAGAAGCCGAACCCGTTCCCGAAGTCGATCTACGAGAACATCATCTACGGGCCCAAGCTGCATGGTCTGGCCACGCGCAAGGACGAGTTCGACGCCATCGTCGAAACGTCGCTGAAGCGCGCCGGCCTGTGGAACGAGGTGAAGGATCGGCTGCAGGAGCCCGGTACCGGCCTGTCCGGTGGCCAGCAGCAGCGTCTGTGCATCGCCCGCGCCGTCGCCGTCAGCCCGGAAGTGATCCTGATGGACGAGCCCTGCTCGGCTCTTGACCCCATCGCCACCGCGCATATCGAAGAGCTGATCGACGAGCTGCGCGAAAGCTTCACCATCGCCATCGTCACCCACAACATGCAGCAGGCCGCCCGCGTGTCGCAGCGCACGGCCTTCTTCCATCTGGGTGACCTGGTGGAGGTTGGGGACACCGAGGAAATCTTCACCAACCCGCGCGACGAGCGCACGCAGGGTTACATCACCGGCCGGTACGGTTGAGCAAGAGGCGGTCGGGGGGCGTCGTTCCGGTTCCCCCGCCCGCCACCCCAGCCAAGGCCGGGGTTCAGAATGTCAGGGGCCCCGCCTCACGATCCGGACCCCGGCCTTCGCCGGGGTGGTCGAAGCAGAAGGCGGCGCCCGTTCAGCACGCCCCCCATCCCGAGGACCCATGTCCATGTCGCCCACCGAACATACCGTCAAGTCCTTCGAGGCCGAGCTGCAGCGTCTCTCGAACCTGATCGCCCAGATGGGTGGCGTGGTGGAGGCACAGGTGGAAGCGGCCGTGCAGGCCGTGGGCCGTCGCGATGTCGAAGGGGCCACGAAAGTCATGCAGGGCGATGCCCGCCTGGACGAATTCGAACGCCAGATCGAGCATGATGCCGTGCGCATGCTGGCACTGCGCGCCCCCGTCGGTGTGGATCTGCGCGAGGTGCTGGCGGCGTTGAAGATTTCCGCCGATCTGGAACGCACGGGCGATTATGCCGCCAATATCGCCAAGCGGTCGATTGCGCTGGCCCAGTTGCCCGTCATGCGCCCCGCCGGAACCATCCCGCGCATGGGCCGCCTGGTTCAGGAAATGCTGAAGGATGTGCTGGACGCCTATATCGACCGCGATGTCGATAAGGCCGTGGCCGCCTGGCATCGGGACGAGGAGCTGGATGATCTCTATACCAGCCTGTTCCGCGAGGTTCTGACCTACATGATGGAAGACCCGCGCAACATCACGCCCTGCACACACCTGCTGTTTATCGCCAAGAACCTGGAACGCGCCGGTGATCATGCGACCAACATCGCCGAAACCGTGCATTTCCTGGTCAGGGGCCAGCCGCTGACCGCCGCGCGTCCCAAGGGCGACAAGTCCAGCTTCACCATCATCGAGCCGGAGGATGGTGCCGCCTGACATGGGCGCGCCCTCCCCGCATTTTCCGTTGACCGATAGCCACCAGGTACCCCGATGAACGCCGCCTTGAAGCCGCTGATCCTGGTCGTTGAAGACGAAGCCGACCTCGTCACCCTTCTTTCATACAATCTGGAGCGTGAGGGGTTCCGCGTCATCACGGCCGGTGACGGGGAAGAGGCGCTGTTGCTGGCCGATGAGCGCAGCCCGCACCTGATCCTGCTGGACTGGATGCTGCCGCTGATGAGCGGGCTGGAGGTCTGTCGCCAGCTGCGTCGCAATCCCAAGACCCGGGAAACGCCCGTCATCATGCTGACGGCGCGCGGCGAGGAGGCGGACAAGGTGCGCGGCCTGAACAGCGGTGCCGACGATTACCTGTCCAAGCCCTTCAGCCCGACCGAACTGGTGGCCCGCATCCGTGCCGTGCTGCGCCGGGCCTCCCCCGGTCTGGCGGAGGAATTGCTGCGCTTCTCCGACATTTCCATGGATCTGGCCGCGCACCGTGTCCGCCGCGGCGGCCGTGACATCCATCTGGGGCCGAAGGAATTCGCCCTGCTGCGCCACTTCATGCAGCATCCTGGTCGTGTCTTCTCGCGCGAGCAGCTGCTGGATATCGTCTGGGGTCACGACGTCTATGTCGAGCTGCGGACGGTCGACGTGCATATCCGCCGCCTGCGCAAGGCGCTGAACGAGACGGAAGAGCAGGATGTGATCCGCACTGTCCGCTCCGCCGGCTATGCCCTGGATACCAAGACGACGATGTGAGGGCGGGCGCCAGCTACAGGCGCCACTCCTGCCGGTCTTGCCCGCGCCGCGTGTGGTTGACCCGTTTGCCCATTCCTGGTCTATATCCGTGACGGGCCGTTGCCGGCCCGCGGCGCCGCGGATTTGCGGCTGAACCTGCGAGACCGGAAGATGGGACGCGTGGCCGTGTCGCGGCCGCCGGGGCGTCCGCGGAGTATGACATGTCCGAACTGAAGCCCTTGCGGACCCTGATTCTGGTGTTGCTGACGGCGTTCCTGTTCACCGTCGTCAGCATCGCGTTCAGCTATGCCTCGCTGGTGATCGCACCGCGCGAAACGGTGAACGCCAACATCGCCCGATCCTTCCAGGCCGGGCAGATCGACGCGACCGTCAAGCTGCCGCTTGCGAAGGAAGGAATCCCTGCCGTTTCGGGCAATGATTGTCTGATCCTGGCGATGATGGTCCTGCCCTATGACAGCGCCTGGAAAGAGGCGGTGTCGCCCTATCTGCTGGAAAGCCACCTGAAGGAAACACCGGGCATCCGGCCGGAAGAGCCCTGGACCTGTGGCATCGCCCGGCTGGGCCTGACCGAACCCGCCAGCATCCGTCCGGACGGTTACTATCATCGCTATCTTCATGGCTACCGCACGGTGATGCGGACCCTGCTGGGCTTCATGGACGTCGCCGCGATGCAGGTGCTGGTGCTGACGGCCAGTTTCCTGGCACCGCTGCTGCTGCTGATCCTGGCCGGCCGGGACTGGTTGCGGTCCGGGATGACGGCGCCGCGTTCGGCTGCCTATGCGGCGCTGGCGACCGTGATCACGGTCTTCTATGGGTTGCCCCTATATGGCTGGTGGACCAGCTATGCCCTGGGTGATCTGGTGGCCTTTCTGTTCCTGCTGACGGTGTATCGGCTTCCCTTGCCGGGTCTGTCTGACAATGCGCGCATCGGACTGTTCGCCCTGTTCGGCTGTCTGACCGCCTGGTTCGACTTTCTGACCGGCGGCCTGCTGATCGGCGCCTGTCTGGTGGCCGGTGTGGTGGCGCTGGAGTACCGTGATCGTCCGGCGTTGCTGCTGCCGCGCCTGTTCCAGTCCGGAGCAGCGTTCGTGCTGGCCGCCGGACTGTGCTTCGCCTTCAAGATTGCGCTGGCCGGCATGGTTTTCGGGGGGGACGAGGCGGCTGTGTTCGGCCGGACGCTGAGTCATCGTTTCGGCGGTTCGATCCTGGCCGAACTGTCACCGCATCTGGCCGAACGTTATCGGGCCATCGGGCTGGACCCCGCCGTGGTCGACGGGTCCGTCCTGTTGCGCATCGTCATGATGGGCGTGGCCCTGCTGCATGCCAGCTTCGGCCTGGCCTATGGTTCCACGCCCATCGGCGCCGGCCTGCTGCTTCTGTCGCTGGGCATTGTCGGGCTGCATCTGATCAGGCTCTGGCGGTCGCCGGCCGCTCCTGGCCGCTGTGCCGATCTGCTGCTGGCTGGATCCGTGCTGATCCTGCCTTGCTGGTACCTTCTGTTCATCAACCATTCCATCCTGCACGCCATCTGGATGGTCAGGCCGCTGGTCTGGCTTCTGGCCGTGCCGGTGATGCTGACGACCATGTGGTGGGTGGCGAAGCGTCGACAGGCCCCCTGACGCCCGCTGTCAGCCGGCGGGCACCAACACCAGCGCAGCCAGCGGCGGCAGCGCGATCGCTGCGCTGAAGGGCTGGCCATCCCAGGGCAGAGCTTCGGCGGTGACGGTGCCCGCATTGCCGATGCCGCTGCCGGCATAGCAGCCGGCATCGCTGTTCAGCGCTTCACGCCACAGGCCCGGTCGCGGCAGGCCTACCCGGTATTGTTCGCGCGGCACCGGTGTGAAATTCACCAGAGTCACGGCCACCGCGTCCTCCGCGAGGCCATGACGGCTGTAGGCCAGCACGCTTTCATCCGCCGATCCGCCCTTGATCCAGCGGAATCCTTCGGGCTCGCAATCCCGCTCATGCAGGGCCGGGGTGTTACGGTAGAGATGGTTCAGATCGCGGACCAGATCGCGCACGCCCCGGTGCCAGTGGCCGCCCTGGGGATCGTCCAGAAGATGCCAGTCCAGCTCGCCGTCATGGTTCCATTCCCGGCCTTGCGCGAATTCACCCCCCATGAACAGCAGCTTCTTGCCCGGATGGGTCCACATGAAGCTGAAATAGGCGCGCAGATTGGCGAATTTCTGCCAATCATCGCCCGGCATCCGGGCCAGCAGCGAGCCCTTGCCATGCACAACCTCGTCATGGCTGAGCGGCAGGATGAAGTTCTCGGAAAAGGCGTAGAGCAGGCCGAAAGTCAGGTTGTCATGGTGATGACGGCGGTGGATCGGGTCATGGGACATGTATTTCAGGGTGTCATGCATCCAGCCCATGTTCCATTTGTAGCCGAAGCCCAGACCGCCCAGATATGCCGGCTTCGACACGCCGGGCCAGGCCGTTGATTCCTCCGCAATGGTGATGGCGCCGCCGCCCTGGCCCTCTTCATCGCCATAGACCAGCGCGTTCATGCGGCGCATGAAGTCGATGGCTTCCAGGTTCTCCCGCCCGCCATGCGGGTTGGGGATCCATTCACCTTCCTTGCGGCTGTAATCCAGGTACAGCATGGAGGCGACGGCATCCACGCGCAGGCCGTCGATATGGTAATGGCGCAGCCAGAACAGGGCATTGGCGATCAGGAAATTCGTCACCTCGTTGCGGCCGAAATTGTAGATGGCCGTGTTCCAGTCGGGGTGATAGCCCTGGCGCGGGTCGGCGTGGTCGTAAAGGTGGGACCCGTCGAACTGGTAGAGACCGTGCGCATCGGTGGGGAAGTGGCCCGGCACCCAGTCAATGATCAGGCCAATTTCCGCCCGATGGCATTCATCGACGAAGGCCTGGAAATCGGCGGGTGTTCCGAATCTGGCCGTTGGCGCGTAAAGCCCCAGTGCCTGATAGCCCCACGACCCGTCAAACGGATGCTCATGCACAGGCATCAGTTCGATATGGGTGAAGCCCATCTCCTGCACATAAGGGATCAGGCGGGCCGCCAGCTCGCGCCAGTTCAGATAGAAGCCATTGTCCGGCCGCTGCCAGGAACCGGGATGCAGCTCATAGATGGCGATGGGGGCGGACCGGGCATTGCGCGCGGCGCGCTTGCCCAGCCACTCCCCATCTTCCCAGGCGTGCCGATCGACGCGCGCCACGATGGACGCCGTGGCCGGCCGGAATTCGGCGGCCAGCGCAAAGGGATCGGCCTTCAGCGGCAGCAAATGGCCGTGCGCGTCCAGCAGTTCATATTTGTAATGTGCGCCCTCGCGGACACCGGGAATGAACATTTCCCAGATGCCGGCGCCCAGGCGCAGGCGCATGACATGCAGGCGCCCGTCCCAGCCGTTGAAATCACCGACGACGGAGACGCGCTGCGCATTCGGTGCCCAGACGGCGAAACGCACACCGGCCACGCCTTCGATCACGTCCGGATGGGCACCCAGCTTCTCATAGGCCCGCCAATGCCGCCCCTCGGCCAGCAGATACTGGTCCATGTCGCCCAGCAGCGGCGGGAATCGGTAGGGGTCGTCAATCTCCCAGACAGCATCACCGTGGATCAGGCGAAGGCGATAGCCGCTGACTTGTTCGGCCGTCAGGGTGGCGGCAAACAGACCGGCCGGGTCCAGGCGCGTCAGTTCCAGCCGTTCCTGCCCGTCGGGCCCGATGACCAGGGCCCGATCCGCATCCGGTCGGAACACACGCAGCGTCACCCGCCCTGTCCCGTCATGGAAGCTGTGCGGCCCCAGCACGGCGAAAATGTCGCCATGTCTGGCGCTGACGATGGCGGCGATCTCGGCGTCGGACAGGGGATGGGGCATGGTGGTCCTGGGTTGGAGGCGGCGCTGGAAATTTACCATATTTCAAGGCGGCTGGGGAAAGGGCCGGGGCTTTTCCCAATCCACCTGCAACGCGATGGAATTACGCCCGCTGACCCAGGCGGCGTTCCCGGATCGGCCGTTTCGACCGCGCCAGGCTTTCGGCCAGATTGACGCCCTTGCGCAGCGCCACGGCCACCTGCAGCACGTCCAGCATGGCCAGATGCGCCAGACGGCTGACCATGGGCGTGTACATGCTGGTATCTTCCACCACGTCCACCAGCAGGGACACCGTGGCCTTTTCCGCCAAGGGCGACCCGCCGCTGGTCAGCGCCACGACCTTGGCCCCGCTGTCCAGGGCCAGATCGACGGAACGCAGCAATTCCCGCGTGCGGCCGGTATGGGAGATGACCAGGGCCGCGGCATTGGGGCCCAGCAGGGTGGCTGACATGGCCTGCACATGGAAATCGGTATAGGCGACGCAGGGGATGCCCAGACGGAAGAACTTGTTCTGCGCATCCATGGCCACCACGCCGGACGCGCCGAAACCATAGAATTCCAGGCGCTGCGCCTGGGCCAGGATGGCGACGGCCTGGTCCAGCGCTTCCGGATTGGTGTGGTTGCGCACGCGGGTCAGCGACGCGATGGACCGGTTCAGCACCTTGGCGGCGACATCCGCCACGGGATCGTCGGGCCGCACCTCCTCATGCACATAAGGCGTGCCTGTGGCCAGGTCCTGGGCCAGGCGCAACTTGAAATCCTGGAACCCGGCGCAGCCGATGGAACGACAGAAGCGCACGACGGTGGGCTGGCTGACCTGTGCCTCGCGCGCCACTTCCGCCACGCTGGCATTGACGACGGAATGCGGGCGTTTCAGCACCACTTCGGCGATCTTCTGTTCCGACCGCCGAAGGCCGGCCTGCATGCCGCGGATACGTTCAAGCACGGTTGGCGCTCCCCAAACCTGACGGATCGGCCGGAAGGATGGCCGTGTAAGGGAATTACACGAAATCCGCCCGCCTTTGGCAAGGCCGCCATATCGGCGGTAATGAGGGGGCACCTTTGCCCACAGACCCTGGCCCGTTCCGCGGGCGAAATGCTTTGCCGATGGCGGCTGGCGTAGTAAAGTTACGCCGCATTGCAGCGTACGGTGCCAAAACATGCGTGCCGGGGGCCGGAATGCGGTAATGCGGCGTAGTCGCCGCTTGCCCTGACCGGTAATTCTGCTACATTCATCGGCGGCGGCATCATAATGCGTGATGGCGCGCGGGCCGGATGACGGCTGTAATCAAGAAACGGGCGGGCCGGGTGCCATGGCTGAAGTGATGCAGGTTAATCCTTTCGACTATGTCGTTTTCGGCGGCACGGGCGACCTCGCCCTGCGCAAGCTGATGCCGGCGCTCTACTACCGGGAGCGCGACCATCAGCTGACCGACGACAGCCGCATCATCGGCGTTTCCCGCACCGATCAGGGGACGGAACAGTTCCGGGCCCAGATTGCCAAGGCCCTGGATCAGTTCGTTCCGGCCGACGATATCGATGCTGCCATCCTGTCGCGGTTCCTGGGCCGCATCACCTATGTGGCGCTGGACGCGACCAAGCCGGCCGGCAATTGGCCGCTGCTGGCCGAGGCCTTGAAGGATGGCGGGGACAAGGCGCGCGTCTTCTATCTGGCCACGTCGCCGGTGCTGTTCGGCGCCATCTGCCGCAACATCAAGGAAGCGGGCCTGATCTGCCCCAAGACGCGCGTCGTCCTGGAAAAGCCGATCGGCAAGGACCGTGCCTCGGCCAATGCCGTGAATGACGAGGTCGGCGCGATCTTCCGCGAAGACCAGATTTTCCGCATCGACCATTATCTGGGCAAGGAGTCGGTGCAGAACCTGATGGTGCTGCGCTTCGGCAACGCCCTGTTCGAGCCGCTGTGGAGTGCCGCCTTCATCGACCATGTGCAGATCACGGTGGCGGAGAAGGTGGGCGTGGAAGGCCGCGCCGAATATTACGATAAGGCCGGCGCCCTGCGTGACATGGTGCAGAACCATTTCCTGCAGCTCTTGTGTCTGGTGGCCATGGAACCGCCGTCGTCGCTGACGGAGGACATGATCCGCAACGAAAAGATCAAGGTGCTGCGCGCCCTGCGCCCGATCACGGCCCAGGATGTGAAGTCCCGCACCGTCCGCGGCCAGTACCGCCAGGGTGCGATCGAGGGCAAGACGGTCCCCGGTTATGCCGACGAACTGGGCGCTTCCTCCAACACTGAAACCTTCGTCGCCATCAAGGCGGAGGTGGAGAACTGGCGTTGGGGCGGGGTGCCGTTTTACTTGCGCACGGGCAAGCGCATGCCCACCCGCTATTCCGAAATCGTCATCCAGTTCAAGGCCGTGCCGCATAATGTGTTCGGCAAGGGGGCGGGGGAACTGACGGCCAACCGGCTGGTCATCCGGTTGCAGCCTGACGAAGGCATGAACCTGCAGATCATGACCAAGGTGCCGGGTCCGGGTGGCCTGCGCCTACGCTCCGTGCCGCTGAACCTGTCTTACGCGGAGACGTTCAAGGACCGCTATCCCGACGCCTATGAACGGCTGCTGATGGACACGGTGCGGGGCAACCCCTCCCTGTTCATGCGCCGGGACGAGGTGGACGCCGCCTGGGCCTGGATCGACACGATCCAGAAGGGCTGGATCGACACCGATCAGGTGGCTGAACCCTATCCGGGCGGAAGCTGGGGCCCGCTGTCGGCCGCCCTGCTGCTGGCCCGCGATGATCGCCGGTGGCACGATGCCGAATATGAATGACCTGAAGGTCCACGCCGACAAGCCGGCGCTGGTCGTCGCCCTGGCCGACCATATCGCGGCGATCATCCGCGCTGCGGTGGCGGCACGCGGCAAGGCTTCGCTGGTCCTGTCCGGTGGCACGACGCCGGCCGATCTGTTTGCGCGTCTGGATGGCTATGACCTGCCCTGGGACAAGGTCTATCTGACCCTGTCGGACGAGCGCTGGGTCGATCTGGACGATCCGGCCAGCAACGAGGCCATGGTCCGCCGCACGCTATCCACCGCCGTCGCCAAGGGCGCCACGGTAGTGGGGCTGAAAAGCGTTGGTGCAACGCCGGCCGATGGCCTGGCCCGCACCAGCAGCCGGCTGGCCACCATGCCGCGTCCCTATGATCTGGTGCTGCTGGGCATGGGAGAGGACAGCCACACGGCCAGCTTCTTCCCCGGCGCCGAAGGCTTGGCAGAAGCGTTGTCAGGGTCGTTGGGCCTATCCGTGGCGGCGGTGACGCCGGCCGGGGGCGTGCCCGCGCGCATCACCCTGACGCTGCCGGAACTGCTGCGGTCGGCCGAAATCGCCCTGCTGATCACGGGCGACAAGAAAAAATCGGTGCTGGAGGCGGCGTTGAAGCCGGGGGCGGTTGAAGCGGCCCCTGTCCGTTCCGTCCTGCATCAGCACGATGTCCCCGTTTCCATCTGGTGGGCGCCCTGATCCCCGCCAAGGGTGCCCCTGAAGGAGGAATTTTGCCATGACACAGGACGCCATCCGCCGCGTCACCGACCGGATTATCGGCCGCAGTGCCGCCACCCGGTCCAAGTACCTGGAACAGACCCGCGCGGCCGCCGGCAAGGGCCCGCGCCGCGGGACGCTGGCCTGTGGCAACCTGGCCCATGGCTTTGCCGCCTGTGCGGCCGATGACAAGGCCAAGCTGAAGTCGGGGGCGGAGCCGAACATCGCCATCGTGTCGGCCTATAACGACATGCTGTCGGCGCATCAGCCGCTGGAACGCTATCCGGCGCTGATCAAGGACGCCGTGCGCAAGGTGGGTGCGGTGGCGCAGTTTGCCGGTGGCGTGCCCGCCATGTGCGACGGCGTCACCCAGGGCCAGCCGGGCATGGAACTGTCGCTGTTCTCCCGCGATGTCATCGCCATGTCGACGGCCATCGCCCTGTCGCACAATATGTTCGACGGTGCGCTGTATCTGGGGGTCTGTGACAAGATCGTGCCGGGCCTGTTCATCGGCGCCCTGTCCTTTGGCCATCTGCCGGCCGTCTTTGTGCCGGCGGGCCCCATGACATCGGGCCTGTCCAACCCGGAGAAGGCCAAGGTCCGCCAGCTTTATGCCGAGGGCAAGCTTGGCCGCGACGCGCTGCTGGAGGCGGAGTCGCAGAGCTATCACGGGCCCGGCACCTGCACCTTCTACGGCACGGCCAATTCCAACCAGATGATGATGGAGATCATGGGCCTGCATCTGCCCGGCTCCAGCTTCGTCAACCCCAACACGCCGCTGCGCGACGCGCTGACCGTGGCCGCCGCCGAACGGGCCGCCAAGATCACGGCGCTGGGCGACGATTACACGCCCATCTGCGACATCGTCGATGAAAAGGCGATCGTGAATGCCATCATCGGCCTGATGGCGACGGGCGGATCGACCAACCATGCCATCCATCTGGTCGCCATGGCCGCCGCCGCGGGCATCCAGATCGACTGGCAGGATTTCAGCGACCTGTCGTCCACCGTGCCGCTGCTGGCCCGTGTCTATCCCAACGGCGTCGCGGATGTGAACCATTTCCACGCCGCTGGCGGCATGCCGTTTGTCATCTCCGAACTGCTGGATGCCGGGCTGCTGCATGGGGATGTGAAGACGGTGGCCGGCGACGGTCTGGACGCCTATCGCCAGGACGCCTTCCTGGACAATCACGGCGCCGCCACCTGGCGGCCCGGCGTGACGGAAAGTGCCGATACCAAGGTGCTGCGCCCCGTGGCCGACCCGTTCGACAGCACGGGCGGCATGCGGCTTCTGTCCGGCAATCTGGGCCGTGGCATCATCAAGGTGTCGGCCGTGAAGCCGGAACACCGCGTGATTGAGGCGCCGGCCGCCGTGTTCGACAGCCAGGATGATCTGCAGGCAGCCTTCAAGGCGGGCACGCTGAACCGCGACGTGGTCGCCGTTGTCCGCTTCCAGGGGCCGCGTGCCAATGGCATGCCGGAACTGCACAAGCTGACGCCGGGCCTGGGTGTGTTGCAGGACAAGGGCTTCAAGGTGGCGCTGGTCACCGATGGCCGTATGTCGGGTGCGTCGGGCAAGGTGCCGGCCGCCATCCACATCACGCCGGAATGCCTGGCCGGCGGCCCGCTGGCCAAGGTCCAGGACGGCGACATCATCCGTCTGGATGCCGAGACCGGCGAACTGAACGTGCTGGTCGACGCCGCTGAATTCGCCGCCCGCACCATCACGGTGCCCGACCTGTCGGGCAATGAATGGGGCATGGGCCGCAACCTGTTCGGTGCCTTCCGGGCATCCGCCACCGGCGCGGAGCAGGGTGCCTCCTGCTTCGCCGCCCCCCTTTCCACCACCAAGGCCTGACCTGACCGGATTGATACGATGAGCATGGATATCGCCCACATCACCAGCCTCGCCCCGGTCATTCCGGTCATCATCATCGACCGTCCAGAAGATGCCGTGCCGCTGGCCCAGGCCCTGATCGCCGGCGGCCTGCCGGTGCTGGAGGTGACCTTGCGGTCGCCCGCTGCCCTGGACGCCATCGCCGCCATGGCCAAGGTGCCGGGTGCCGTCGTCGGGGCCGGTACGGTCATCGACAAGGCGCAGGTGAAGGATGTGGCCGATGCCGGCGCCAAGTTCATCGTCAGCCCCGGCGCCTATCCGGAACTGGTGGATGCCATCCTGGACAGCGGCATCCCTTATCTGCCGGGCGTCGCCACCCCGGCAGAGATGATGTACCTGCTGTCGCGCGGCATCCATTACCAGAAGCTGTTCCCGGCCACGGTGGTGGGCGGCATCGACATGCTGAAGGCCGTGTCCTCGCCCTTGTCGAAGATCAAGTTCTGCCCGACGGGCGGCATCTCCGCGACCACGGCTCCCGATTTCCTTTCCCTGCCCAATGTCGTCTGCGTCGGCGGGTCCTGGGTCACGCCGGCCAAGCTGGTGAAGGACGGCAACTGGGCCGCCATCACACAGCTTGCCCGCGAAGCGGCGGCCATGCGCCGCGGCTAACCGTTTTTCCGGTCCTCTACGATCGCCGTTGTCCGGTCATTTCACGGCGATCGACCTTGTGGGCGGTTGGTTCATTCCAACCGCCCTCCTTTTTTCAAGTTTACGGGTGCGGCAGGGGGATGCCGTGGCGGGCAGCCAGGGCCTTCATGATCGACAGCCGGTCGCCGGCAAAGCGCAGATCCCCGTGCCGGCCCGTCTCCAGTCCATCATCGGCATCATCGCCGAAGATCAGCAGCGGCAGGCCCTGGTTCGCCTCACCCACCAGCGCCACGACCTCTGTGCGGGGGCGGGGGAAGTCGGCCCGCCGCACCTCGATCCGGGTCAGCAATTCCGGGAAGCAGGCCAGGATGCCTTCCATGAACAGGCAGTCGGCGCAATAGAAGCGCTGGCCGGGATATTTGGCGTCGGGGAAATCGGCGGGCAGCAAATAAAGGATGTCGCGGGCCATGGCATGTCCGTGCGGCTGAGAAGGATTGACGGGGACAGTAACGCTATTTCGCGGCCGTCGCATCTTCAGTGCGCCCCGTCACGCACGGCATCGCTCACCAAAACCGCTGGCCCCGCGCCGTCCCGCGTTGTAGGTCGATAGCATCCCGTCACCGCTGTCGGCCCCAAACCCATGACCCTGCTGATCCTTGCCGTTTTCGTGCTGGTCTATCTGGGCATGGCGCTGGGCCGTTTTCCGGGGTTGCAGATCGACCGCACGGGCATTGCCCTGCTGGGCGCCGTCGTGCTGGCGCTGGCTGGGGCCATGCCGCACGGGGCGCTGGCGGCCTCCATCGACTACCCCACCCTGTTCATCCTGCTGGGCCTGATGATCCTGTCGGCGCAGTTTGAACTGGCGGGATTCTATGGCTGGTGCGCTGTGCGGCTGGCGCAGGCTGCCTACAGCCCCGTGGCGCTGCTGGGGCTGGTGGTGGCCGTGGGCGGCGGGCTGTCTGCCATCCTGGCCAATGATGTCGTCGTTTTCGCCATGACGCCCCTGCTGTGCGCCGGGTTGACGGCGCGGGGGCTGGATGCGCGGCCCTATCTGATCGCGCTGGCCGGGGCCGCCAATGCCGGGTCGGCGGCCACCATCATCGGCAATCCGCAGAACATCCTGATCGGACAGATGGGCCATCTGGATTTCTGGCCCTTCCTGGCGGCTTGTGGCGTGCCGGCCCTGCTGGGCATGGGCTGCGTCTTCGCCACCGTCGCCTGGGTCTGGCGCGGCCGGTTGGAAGTGCCCGATGCCCCGCCGCTGCCGCTGGCCCCGCCCGATCTGGATTTGTGGCATCTGCGCAAGGCGCTGTTTGCCACGGCGGCCCTGCTGATCCTGTTTGCGCTGCCTTTGCCGCAGGAGGAAGGGGTGCTGGCCGTGGCGGCCGCCATGCTGGTCAGCCGCCGCTTTGCCAGCCGGCGCATGCTGGGGCTGGTCGACTGGCACCTGCTGGTGCTGTTTGCCGCCCTGTTCGTGGTGACGGCGGCCCTGGCTCGCACAGGCATTCCGGGCGAGGTGGTGGCGGGGCTGGCGGCCAGCGGGCTGCCGCTGGACCGGCTGTCGGTGCTGGCGCCGCTGTCACTGGCGGCCAGCAACAGCATCGGCAATGTGCCGGCCGTGCTGCTGCTGATGCAGGTCTGGCCCAGCCCGCCGGAAGGGGCGCTTTACGCCCTGGCCGTGCTGTCTACCCTGGCCGGCAATCTGCTGCTGCTGGGCAGTCTGGCCAACCTGATCGTGGTGGAGCGCGCGGCCGCCAACGGCATCACCCTGTCCTTTGCCGACCATGCAAGGTGCGGCGTGCCGATGACGCTCGCCTCTCTGGCGCTCGCCATCGGCTGGCTGTGGGGCGTGGGCTATGCGGGGATGTAGGGGGCAATCAGCTTAAGGTATGCGCCCTCTCCCGTCATCCCGGCGCAAGCCGGGACCCAGGGGCCACAGGATCAACCGTTGACGCTGCGTGCACCAAAATGGCTGAAAGGTCGGGCTTTTGGCCCCTGGGTCCCGGCTTGCGCCGGGATGACGGAAAAAGGTCGGTTCAGGATGAACCTGACAGATCCCCTTACTCCGCCCACTCGCTCTTGGTTTGCATCACCGTGTCGAACAGGTCCTGCACCGTTTCGCGCTTCAGGTCCTTGACGATGAAGACGATGCGGGTGCTGTGGTCGTCCGTCGGCCAGGCGTCCAGTTGCACGGGCGGGTGGAACAGGTGCTGCACGCCGTGGATGACGATGGGGCGCTCCGCCTCCTCGACATTCAGCAGGCCCTTTACGCGCAGGATATTGTCGCCCTGCGCCTTGGCCACCGTTTCAAAGAAGGTGACCAGATTGTCCCAGGGCAGGGGCTTGTCCGTGCGGATCACGAAAGACGAAATCTTGTCATTGTGACGGTTCACATCATGGTGGTGGTGACCGTGGCCATGCCCATGCCCATGCCCATGATCATGGTCGCAATGGCCATGATCGTGATCGCAGTGGCTGTGATCCTCGTGCGCATGCGCATGCTCATGCCCGTGATCATGCTCGCAGTGACCATGGTCGTGGTCGCAATGCTCGTGGTCATGCGCGTGCCCATGTTCATGATGGTCATGGGTGCAGTGCCCATGGTCATGGTCGCAATGGTCGTGGTCATGATCATGGTGGTGGTGATCGTCACCCCCCTCATAGGCCTCGGCCTTCAACCAGCGCTGCACGTCCAGCGACTTGGTGGCCGGGTTGTAGAGGCCCGCATCGAACAGCAGAACCGGCAGCTGCTGGTCCTTCTGCGCGTCGACATGCACGGCACCGGGATTCAGGTCGTGCAGGCGGCGGCGCAGGGCCTCCACTGCCGCCGGGTCGGCGATGTCGGTCTTGGTCAGCACGACGCGGTCGGCAACGGCGGCCTGCTTCAGGCTTTCCTCATGCTCGTCCAACTGCTTCATGCCGTGGACGCTGTCAATGGTTGACACCACGCCATCCAGGCGGAAGCGCGACGCAATCAGCGGGTCCGTCATCAGCGTGTGCAGGATGGGGGCCGGGTCGGCCAGGCCCGTCGTCTCGATCACCACGCGGTCGAATTCGGGAATGTCGCCGCGCAGGCGCTTCATGTAGAGGTCGCGCAGCGTGTCGGCCAGATCGGAGCGGATGGTGCAGCACAGGCAGCCGCTATCCATCAGCACCGTGTTCTCGTCGGCCTTTTCGACCAGCAGATGGTCCAGGCCGACCTCGCCGAATTCATTGATGATGACGGCCGTGCGCACCATGGCCGGATCGCGGATCAGGCGCGACAGCAGCGTGGTCTTGCCGCTGCCCAGAAAGCCCGTCAGGACGGAAATGGGCAGGCGGGGCGGCGGGCTGGGCGGGGTCTGTTGCGTGGACAAGGGTCGGTTCCCTGAAAACATGGGGTGGGGCCGGTAGCCGGCTTTCATGGGGAAAGATGTGGGGCGTGCAGGGCCCGCTCGTCAATGGTCGCGGCAGGCGGGGCAGATGCCCGATACCTCCACCGTCTGGCGGGTGATGGTGAAGCCGCGGTCGGTTGCACTTTCGGCAATGATGGCGGCAATGCGCGGGTCGGTCAGTTCCGTCGCCTCCCCGCAGCAGGTGCAGACCAGGAATTGGCCCGTATGGGCCGTGCCGGGATCCGGACAGCCGACAAAGGCGTTCTGGCTTTCGATCCGGTGGATCAGACCCTGTTCCAGCAGGAAGTCCAGGGCACGATAGACGGTCAGCGGCGCCACGCGCTTTCCGTCGGCCGACAGGTCTTCCAGGATGGCATAGGCGCCGCGCGGCTTGTGGCTGGACCAGACCAGTTCCAGCACCCGGGCCCGCTGTGCCGTCAGGCGCACGCCACGTTCCGCGCACAGGGCATCGGCCCGTGCCAGCGCATCCTTCACGCAACTGCCATGGTCGTGGCGGGGCGCGTGGTCGTGGTGTGAATGGTCGTGGGCGTGGTGATGGTCCATGGCGTGTCCGCTGTCTGCGCGGGCGGAGTGTAGGGGCAGTCACGCCCCGCCGGAAGCGGATTATCCCGCCCCCTGGACATGGGAAGGCGGCGCGCTATTTCCCACCCCGCCCTTGGTGGCGAATGCAGCCGGCGACGACGGAAGCCTTAAGGCAGGGCTGTGCCCTGGCCGGATTCGGGATAGAGTGCGACAAAATCGCATAACGGAGGACACGCCATGCCTATCCGCCGTCTTGCCCTGGCTGCTGCGGCCATCCTGTCGATATTGCTGCCGTCTGCCGCCCTGACCCTTCCGTCGGGCGACGCGTTGAGCTTTTCCGTGTTCCGAAAAAATGACAGCCCGCTGGGCAGCCACCGTGTCCGCTTCACCCGCGATGGCGATCGGTTGATCGTGGAGAAGGAGATCCGGCTGGAGGTCACACTCGCCTTCGTCCAGGCCTACAGCTACCACCATGTCAACCGGGAGGTCTGGCAGGCCGGGCGGCTGATGGAGCTGGATACGCGCACCGATGATGATGGCGATGCCTACTGGGTGCGCGGCCGGGCCACCGATGACGGGTTCCAGGTGGACGGCAGCGGCGGCTCCTTCCTGGCGCCCGCCGACATCATCCCCACCAGCTATTGGAACCCGGCGACGATCAACGCCACCCGCCTGCTGGACACGCAGCGCGGTCTGGTCATGGATGTGCGCATCGATGATCGCGGGGAGGAGGTGGTGGATACCGCCGCCGGCCCCATCCAGGCCCGTCATCACACGATCAACATCCTGTCCAACCCGCCCGGCAAGACCGACCGGATCGAGCTATGGTATGAAGGCGATCAGCGTTGGGTGGCGCTTTCCTTCAAGGCCAAGGGTCAGTCGGTCAATTATGTGCTGGACGTCCCCGCCATCCCGCCCTCGGTGCCCTTGCAGGCGGCCGAGGCGCCACGCTGACGATCATTCCCGATGCCCGGCACCCTGCGCCTGGTCCTTGGCGACCAGCTATCCCGTGACCTTTCCAGCCTTCGCGGGCTGGACAAGACCCAGGACCGGGTCCTGATCGCAGAGGTGATGGCGGAGGCGACCTATGTCCCCCATCACCCGCAGAAGATCGCCTTCCTGTTCAGCGCCATGCGCCATTTCGCCGAGGAATTGCGGGCGGATGGCGTGGCCGTGGACTATGTCCGCCTGGACGATCCCGACAATAGCGGCACGCTGGGCGGGGAACTGGTGCGGGCCGTGGACCGACACCGGCCGGATCGTGTTGTCACCACCTTTCCCGGCGAATGGCGTGTCTGGAAACAGATGCGGCAGTGGCAGCGCGAACTGCCCGTGGATTTGGAGGTGAAGGAGGATGACCGCTTCTTCTGTTCCATCGCGCGCTTCCGCGCCTGGGCCGGGGACCGGCGGCAACTGCGCATGGAATTCTTCTATCGGGAGATGCGGCGCGACCATGGCGTGCTGCTGACGCCGGATGGAAAGCCGGAAGGCGGGCAGTGGAACTTCGATGCCGACAACCGCAAGCCCGTGCCCAGGGGCCTGAAAATCCCCCCGCCGTTTCAGGAGCCGCCGGACGCCATCACGGCGGACGTCCTGGCCCTGGTCGCTAACCGGTTCAGCCACCATTTCGGCCGGCTGGACGGGTTCGCCTATGCGGTCACGGCGGCGGGCGCGGAGCGGGCGCTGGCCCACTTCCTGCGCCATGGCCTGCCCCTGTTCGGGGACTATCAGGACGCCATGGCGGAAGGGCAGGAGACGCTGTTCCATTCCGTGCTGTCCCCCTACCTGAATGCCGGGCTGCTGTCGCCCCGCGCCGTGGTGGCGGCGGTGGAGGCGGAATGGCGGGCGGGAAGGGCGCCGCTGAACGCCGTGGAGGGCTTCATCCGCCAGATCCTGGGCTGGCGCGAATATGTGCGCGGCATTTATTGGCTGAAAATGCCGGCGTACGCGGAAACCAACGCCCTGGCGGCCCACCGGCCGCTGCCCGATTTCTACTGGACCGGCCGCACCCCCATGCGCTGCCTGTCGCAGGCCATCGGCCAGACGGAACGCACGGCCTATGCCCACCATATCCAGCGCCTGATGGTGACGGGCAATTTCGCCCTGCTGCTGGGGGTGGAGCCGGCGCAGATCGAGGAATGGTATCTGGCCGTCTATGCCGATGCCTATGACTGGGTGGAACTGCCCAATGTCCATGGCATGGTGATGCATGCCGATGGTGGCTATCTGGGCAGCAAGCCCTATGCGGCCAGCGGCAAATATATCCAGCGCATGTCGGATCATTGCGGCCGCTGCGCCTTTGATGTGAAGGAAACGGTGGGCAAGGAGGCCTGCCCCTTCAACTTCCTCTATTGGAATTTCATCGCCGAAAATGCCGACAGACTGCGCGGCAATCCCCGCATGGGCCTGATCTACAAGGGGCTGGATCGGATGGACCCGGACAAACTGTCCGCCATCCGCGCGCAGGCGGCCGGCTTCATCGCGGGCCTGGCACCAACCGCTCCCGCCGGTCATTCAGAAGTCGACGCAGGCGCGCCACCTCCGCCTCCAGCCGCTGCACATCCTGGGACAACTGGTTGATGCGGGATCGGGCGGCGGCCTGGGGGTCGTGGAAGGCGTCGCGGAAGGGCCCGCGGGGCTGCCGCCGCTCCGCCGGGCCCAGGGTGCGTGGGGCCAGCAATGTCGCCCAGTCCGCGCCCAATGCCCTGACCAGCCGATGCGCGGCCAGGGCGGCGCTGGCCCGTTCCCCCGCCTGATCCGACCCCAGCATGCCCAGAATGCGGACCAGCTTCAGCCATTGGCCGCGTGGCAGGACGGTATTCATCATCCCCTCCCCGATTACTCCGGGATCAGAGGGGAAGGGGAACCGGCGCGCGGACACCAGCTCATAAAACAACAGTGTGATCTGTGTGGTTTTCGCTTGTGTTTCAACCCGCCATCGCTTATTCTGCCATCATCAAAAAAGCCGCTCCGGAACCCCGGTTATGCCCATCAAGCCTTTGATCGGCTGGCTTCTTTTTATGTCCCCCCTTTTCCTGGCCGGCTGTCGGCATAATTCCTGATCCGTCCCCTCGACGATCCGGAGCACCTGTCCATGCGCACCCCCACCCCGTCCGACGGCCTGGCCTGGGTCACCGGTGCCTCCAGCGGTATCGGGCAGCATGTGGCCCTGGCGTTGGCGGCCGAGGGCTGGACCGTGCTGGCCAGTGCGCGCCGTGCCGAGTCGCTGGCCGACATCGCCCGGCAGGCCCCCGGGCCGGGCCGGATCATCCCCGAACCGCTGGATGTGACCGATGCCGCGGGGGTGAAGGCGGCGCTGGCTGCGCATGGTCCGGTGGTGCTGGCCGTGCTGAATGCCGGCACCTATCAGCCCGATCAGGCCAGGGATCTGGACCCGGCGGTCTTCGCCCGGACCATCGATGTGAACCTGATGGGGGTGGTCAATTCGCTGGCCGCCATCCTGCCCGGCATGATGGCGCGTGGGTTGGGCCATCTGGTCATTGTGTCCAGCGTGGCGGGATATCGCGGCCTGCCACGCTCGCTTTCCTATGGCGCATCCAAGGCAGCGCTGAACAATCTGGCGGAAAGCCTGAAGCTGGATGTCGAACGCTACGGCATCAAGGTTCAACTGGTCTGCCCCGGTTTCATCAAGACGCCGCTGACCGACAAGAACAAATTTCCCATGCCCTTCCTGATGCCGGTGGAACGGGCGGCGGCACGGCTGGTGGCATCGTTGAAAAGTAGCAGTTTCCAGATTACTTTCCCGCGACGGTTCACCTGGCCGCTTCTGCTGTTGCGCCGGTTTCCCGATGCGCTGTATTTCATGCTGGTCCGACGCACCGTGCCCAAGTGAGGGTGGGGGCGGCGGGGCGCAACGGGTTGGAACGCGTATCCATGTCGGTCAATGGACAGGTCCCGGTGGATCAGGCGCTGGCCGCCTATATCCGCTTTTTCCAGGAATTGCGGCCGGAGACGCTGTCGCGGCTGGACCGGCTGGCCGTGCCCGACGTGCATTTCAAAGACCCGTTCAACGATTTCAAATCGCGCGACCGCATGAAGGCCGTGTTTGCCCGCATGTTCGAGATGCTGGAACAGCCACGGTTCATCGTGCGCGACCATGCCCTGTCGGAACAGACGGCCTATCTGCGCTGGGGCTTCGTTTTCCGCTCCAGAGGCCAGCCGCGGCCCAGCACGATCGAGGGCATGTCGGAGGTGCGGTTCGATCTGGCGGGCCATGTCACCAGCCATATCGATCATTGGGACGCGGCCGAGCAGTTTTATGCAAAGCTGCCCGTGCTGGGCTGGGTGCTGCGCAAGATCAAGGCCCATATGGCGGATTAGCGCTTGCGGACGGGACCCCGAATGCATACGTCCGTGGTCCTGTCTTGTCCCCGGATCGGAGCCGCCATCCATGAGCCTGCCCATCGTCCGCACCGTCGCCGACCTGCGCGCGCAGGTTTCTGCCTGGAAAAGCCAGGGGCTGCGCGTGGCACTGGTGCCGACCATGGGTGCCCTGCATGACGGGCATCTGACGCTGGTGCGTCGGGGCCGGGAACTGGCCGACCGCGTCATCGCCACCGTCTTCGTCAACCCCACCCAGTTTGGCCCGAACGAGGATTTCGCCCGCTATCCGCGGGATGAGGCCGGGGATGCGGCCAAGCTGGCGTCCGCGGGCTGCGACCTGCTGTTCGCGCCGACGGTCGATGTCATGTATCCCGCGGGCTTCAGCACGGCCATCGATGTCGGCCCCGTGACCCGACGCTGGGAAGGGGCGTTCCGTCCCGGCCATTTTCAGGGTGTGGCGACGGTGGTGACCAAGCTGCTGCTGCAGGCCGGCGCCGATGTCGCCTGCTTCGGGGAAAAGGATTACCAGCAGCTTTGCACCATCCGGCAACTGGTGCGCGACCTGGATATCCCTGTTGCCATCGAAGGCGTACCGACGGTGCGCGAGGCTGATGGTCTGGCCCTGTCATCGCGCAATGCCTATCTGTCGCCTGAACAGCGGCAGGTGGCGGGGCAGTTGAACCGCATCATGCGGGATGTCGTTGCCAGCCTGGCCGCGGGGGCGGCACCGGGACCGGTGCTGGAACAGGCGACGGCCGCTGTGCTGGCCGCCGGCTTCACGGCGGTCGATTATCTGGCCTTTGTCGACGCCGCCACGCTGGAACCGCTGGAACGGCCCGGCCGGGGCCGCCTGATCTGCACGGCCCGGCTGGGTGCGGTCCGGCTTCTTGATAACATGCCGGTCTGATCAGCCCGCCGCCCGCCGGGCCAGCCCGGCCAGCAGGATATCCAGGCCGAACTGGAACCGCGCCTCAATGTCGGTGTCGAAGATGCTGCCCATCATGGACAGCAGGCGCGGATACCCGGCCCCCGCCGCCTCGGCGAAGCGGGCTTCCAGCGCTGACAGGTCCACCGCGAGGGCTCCGGTGCCATCCATCAGCCCCTGTTCTTCGATGGCAAAGCCGATCACGTAATAGAACAGGGCGAAATTGGCCCAGACCGCTTCCCGGTCCGGCAGCCCGGCGGCAATCAGGGCGCCCATCAGCCGGTCATTGATCCGCATGATGTTGGGCGTGACGATATAGGTCCCGGCGTAAAGCCGCGCCCCGTCGCGACGTGACAGCAGCCCCTGGCGCAATTGCCGGGCCACCTGTTCGACCTGTGCCTGCCAGGGGGCGCCCGTGTCGATGCCGGTGGCCACCCTATCCAGCAGCCGATCGGCCAGATGGTCGATCAGCGCTTCCTTGCTGGCAAAGTGCCAGTAGAGCGACGGGGCCTGAATGTTCAACGCCTGCGCCAGCCGCCGCATGGTCAGCCCCTCCAGCCCCACTTCATCCAGCAATGCCAGTGCCGTGTCGGCCACCTGCTCCCGCGTGATCCGCACTGAACCCGATCCCCATCGTTAATCGCCTTGTCAATCTAACATCGTTAGTCTATCTAACGGTGTTAGATTGATGGATGGGAGCCATGCCATGCAGACGCCCTTTGACGCTGACCGGGTGGACAGTCTGGAAGCCCTGCGACAGCTCTATGACATGCCGGCGGAACGGGTGACGCGGCTGAAATTCCCGCGGCTGGACGCGCATATGGCGCGTTATATCGCCGCCTCGCCCCTGGTCTTCATCGCCACGGGGGTGGCCGACGGGCTGGACAATTCACCGCGCGGCGGCGAACCCGGCTTTGTCCAGGTCCTGGACAGCGGGCATGTCGTGATTCCGGATTGGCCCGGCAATAACAAGCTGGAAAGCATCACCAACATCCTGTGCGGGGACGGGCGGTGCGGCCTGGTCTTCCTGGTGCCGCATGTGGATGCCTTTCTGCGTGTGAATGGCACGGCGACGCTGTCGCGACGGACTGATCTGCTGCAACGCTTCGCCGACCACGGGCGGTCGCCGAAGCTGGTCATCCTGGTGGCCGTGCAGGAAGCCTACTTCCATTGTGGAAAGGCCCTGCGGCGGTCGTCGCTGTGGCAGCCGGAGGGCTGGCAACCGTCGCCGCTGCCATCAGTCGGCACAATCATTCGCGAACAATCGGGCATGACGGATGTCTCTGCCGACGCCATAGACGCCGACTATCAGCGTGCCCTGAAAGACGATCTGTACTGACCCATGGGCGCCCCGGTACTTACCGGACGGGGCGCCCATGGCGACAATCAGTTACCACGCGCCGGTGCTGGGCATGCTGGCCCAGGGTTCCTGCCGGGGCAGGGCGCCCCCCTTCTGCAACAGTTCGATCGAGATATTGTCGGGGGAGCGGACGAAGGCCATGTAGCCGTCGCGCGGCGGGCGGTTGATGGTGACGCCCTTGTCCATCAGCGACTGGCAGACGGCATAGATATCGTCCACCTGGAAGGCCAGGTGCCCGAAATTGCGCCCGCCCGTATAGACCTCGGGGTCCCAGTTATAGGTCAGCTCGACCTCTGCGTCCGGCGTCTCGTCGGCAGCCAGATAGACCAGGGTGAAGCGCCCGGCCTGATTTTCCATGCGCCGGGTCTCCTTCAATCCCAGCTTGTTGCAGTAGAAGTCCAGCGATTGCTCCAGGTCGGTCACGCGGACCATCGTATGCAGGTATTTCATCTGAACGGTTCCAATGGCTTGGGCGATAGGGATGCGACATCAGATGGGGGGCAGGGGTCGCATATCCCAGCCCCGGCATGCAAATGCAAACATGCTTCCCCGCACGGACGTCTGCAAAGTTCGATTGCAATGCAGCAAAATCCGTGATGGCATGGTTGTTAGCGAGAGCAAGCAATAAACACTGCCATTATTTCCGAAGGTTTCCCCGACAGGGTCCGGGGGGCTTCGGCGGGGACGTGGATGACAAGTGATCCGGTAGTCCATCTCTGGGTCCTGACGGCGACGGCACTGGTCTTCGCCATGCAGTTGGGATTCTGTCTGCTGGAAGTCGGCTTTGTCCGCGCCAAGAACTCCATCAATGTCGCCATCAAGAATGTGATGGATTTCTGCATTGCCGGCTTCCTGTTCTGGCTGTTCGGCTATGCCCTGATGTTCGGGCCCAGCTGGATGGGGGTGATCGGGATCGACGGGTTCATGCCCGACCATCTGGATCCCGCCACCCCGCTGGTTTTCATCCTTTTCCAGATGATGTTCTGCGGCACCGCCACCACCATCGTGTCGGGTGCCGTGGCCGAACGCATGGGCTATGGCAGCTACATCATCGTGTCGGCCCTGCTGTCGGCTGTCATCTATCCGATCTTCGGCCACTGGGCGTGGGGCGGTATGGCGGGGCCGCAGAGCCAGGGCTGGCTGTCGGCGCTGGGCTTCATTGATTTCGCCGGTTCCACTGTGGTCCATTCCGTCGGCGGCTGGTTGTCACTGGCGGCGGTGCTGGTCATCGGGCCGCGTACGGGGCGCTATGATGCCGGTGTCCGCACGCTGGGCAGCAGCAACCTGACCATGGCGGCGTCCGGCGTGCTGGTCCTCTGGTTCGGCTGGCTGGGCTTCAATGGCGGATCGGTGCTGGGTGACCTGGACAAGGCGCCCGGTGTGCTGCTGAACACGGTGGTAGCCGGCTGTACCGGTGGACTGGCAGGACATTTCCTGTCCGTCATGCTGGGCCCCAAACCGAGTGTGGAACATTTCCTCAACGGCATCCTGGGCGGGCTGGTCGGCATCACCGCCTGCGCGCTGGTGGTCGGCACCGGGTCGGCGGCGATCATCGGTGCGGTGGGTGGGGTGCTGGTCATCGGCGGGGCTGCTTTGCTGGACCATTGGCGCATCGACGATGCTGTGGGCGCCGTGCCGGTGCATCTGTTCGGCGGTGTCTGGGGCACCCTGGCTGTGGCCCTGTTCGGCGATGTCAGCCTGTTCGGTACGGGCCTTGACCGCTGGCAGCAATTGCAGGTGCAGGGGCTGGGCGTGCTGGCCTGCGGGGCCTTCACCTTCGGCACCGGCTATGTGATTTTGCGCACCATCAACCGCTTCTTCCCGCTGCGCATCGATGTGGAGGCGGAACGGCTGGGTCTGAACGTGGCCGAGCATGGCGCCACCTCGCCCATGCTGGATCTGGCGGCGGAGATGGAGCGTCACCGCCAGGAGGGCAAGTTCGACCGGCCCGTGCATGTGGAGCCGCAATCGGATGTGGAACTGATCGCCGCCCAGTATAACCGCGTCATCGACAAGGTGACGGCGGAGATCCAGCGCCATTCCCTGCTGCTGGAGGAACTGGGCAAGGCCAAGGTGGAAGCAGAGAATTCCAATCTGGCCAAGTCACAGTTCCTGGCGACCATGAGCCACGAGCTGCGCACGCCGCTGAACGCCGTCATCGGCTTTTCCCAGCTGATTGCGGACGAGGCCTATGGCCCCATCGACCAGCATTATGTGGAGCATGCGCGCGACATCCATGATGGCGGCAAGCACCTGCTGGCCCTGGTCAATGATGTGCTGGATTTCTCCCGGCTGGAGGCGGGGAAGTTCCAGCTGAACGAACAGCCGCTGGATCTGGCCCGTGTGCTGCGCGGTGTACACCGGTTGATGCTGTCGCTGGCCGAAAGCAACAGCCTGGGCCTGATCCTGGAAGTATCCACCGACATACCGGCGCTGCTGGCCGACGAACGGGCCATCCGTCAGATTCTGATCAACCTGGTCGGCAATGCCGTGAAGTTCACGCCCGCGGGCGGCAAGGTGAGGCTGGCGGCCACGCTGGAGCCGGATCGCCGCCTGTGCCTGACCGTGGCCGACACGGGCATCGGCATGGACCCCGCCCTGGTCCACAAGGCGCTGGAACCCTTCACCCAGCTGGAAGGCGGGCTGGCCAAGGGCCATGGCGGGTCCGGCCTGGGCCTGTCGCTGGTCAATGCCCTGGTGCGGCTGCATGACGGAACGCTGGTCATCCAGACCGCACCGGGCAAAGGTACCAGCATTTTCATCCGTTTCCCCATCGACCGCACCATCGAACGGTCGGTGGCGGAAGGGAAGGATCGAAAGGTGGGGTGACTATCCCCTGACCACCTTGGCGGCGTAGCAGCCGCGCTTGGCCAGATGGATGTGCAGGTAATCCACGGCCGGATTGTCCAGCAGGCGACGCACCAGGGCGTCACCGTCCCGTCCATCCAGCACGACATCGGCATCCACCATCATGCCTTCGGCATCATAGGCCCGGATGGAGAGCGGCCGGATCTCCAGCATCGTCGGCAGGCGATCCTGGGTGCTGGCCGTTTGCGTGACCCCTTCGGACACGAAGATCGGGCCTCTGGCGCGGTACGGGCTGTTGGCGGGCTGATGTTCATAGGACAGCAGCAGCAGCGGGGTGCCGGCCGGCACATCGGTCAGGGTGATGCGGCAGGGATAGCCTACATTGGGCGGTGTGATCACGCGGCGGATGCCCTGCGCGGCCAATGCGGCATCATCCAGGGCGGACAGGGGGGCAAACGGTTCGGCGGACAGGCCGAGGACGCGATAGGTCATGGCAGAATGGCTCCATCGGGGATGCGATGGCGCGACCCTGCCAGCGATCCGATGGGCCGGCGACCCGGTTCTTGCGGTGGGGCCCCCGTCCGTCAGACCGCGACGTCGGCCTTGATCGGCGGATGCGGGTCGTAGCCATCCAGCACGAAATCATCGATCCGGTAACAGTCGATGCTGTCGGGCCGCCGGGCCAGGTGCAGGCGGGGCAGGGGGCGGGGGCTGCGGGACAGCTGTTCCCGTGCGGCGTCCAGATGGTTCAGGTAGAGATGCACATCCCCGCCCATCCAGACGAATTCGCCCAGCCGCAGCCCGGCCTGCTGCGCCAGCATCGCCTGCAAGGCGACAGCCCCCGTCAGGTTGAAGGGCAGGCCCAGCAGCACATCGCAGCTGCGCTGATACATCAGCCCGTTCAGACGCCCGTCGCTGGTCACATGGTACTGATAGACCATGTGGCAGGGCGGCAGGGCCATGCCACCCAGCTCCGCCACGTTCCAGGCATGGAACAGCAGGCGGCGACTGGCCGGGGTTTCGACCAGCCCCTTCAGCAGGGTGGCGATCTGGTCATGTTCGCGCCCATCCGGCCCGACCCAGCGGCGCCATTGCTTGCCATAGACGGGTCCCAACTCGCCCCAGCGTGCGGCGAAGGCGTCATCCTCGACGATGCGCTGTTCAAACGCAGTCTGGCTGATGGCTTCCCCCGTCTCCCGGCGGTAGGCGGCCAGGGGCCAGTCGGTCCAGATGGTGACCTTTTCCTTCAGCAGCGGCTGGATGTTGGTGCCACCGGAAAGGAACCACAGCATCTCCTTGACCGCCATCTTCCAATAGACGCGTTTGGTGGTCAGGATCGGCACGGTGCCGTCCGACAGGTCGAAACGCATCATCGACCCGAACAGCGACCGGGTGCCCACGCCTGTGCGGTCGACGCGCTCATCGCCGCGGGCCAGGATGTCCGCCATCAGGTCCAGATATTGCTGTTCGGGATGGCGCATCGACCGTCCGCTCCGGCTGCCATGTGCTGTGTCGGGTTGTTCATTAGCCCGCCGGGCGGCTATTGTCACCCGCCTACCCGTCTGGAGAACCGTCTTGTTCATTTCCGTGATCGCCGCCGTCGCCCGCAACGGGGTCATCGGCCATGAAGGAAGCATGCCGTGGAAGCTGCCGAACGATCTGCGCTTCTTCAAACAGGTGACCATGGGCAAGCCCATGATCATGGGCCGCAAGACCTGGGAGAGCTTCGGGTCCAAGCCGCTGCCCGGCCGGCCCCATATCGTGGTGACCAGCAATCCGGACTTCACGGCGGAAGGCGCCACCGTTGTGCGTGACCTGGACACCGCCATCGCGGAAGCCAAGCGTCTGGCGGTGGAAGCCGGCGGGAACGAGGTGATGGTGATTGGCGGCGGGCAGATCTATGCCGCCGCCCTGCCGCTGGCTGACCGGGTGTACCTGACGGAAATCGCGGCCAGTCCCCCCGGCGACACCTTCTTCCCGGCATTCGACCGCACGGCCTTTCTGGGCGAAGAACTGGGCATGCAGATGGCCAAGGGGCCGGACCAGCCGGCCTTCCGCGTCATGCTGTTCCATCGTCGCTGATACCCATTTCCGATAAGCTGGACTCATCGGGAATGGGTACGGCAGCGACTGCTGCCGCGCCGCACATGCGGCGTAGCCGAGCCGCCGGATGGCGGCGCTGGCGATTGAAGCCTACAGATCGGTTCCGATCACTGGGACGTGGTAGAGCGGTTATCCGCCTCGTTGGTCATATTCCCCGCTTTTACATGAAGGTGCTCTGCGCCATAATCCCGCAACCTTCATAACGTTTGGTTGCGGTGATCGTGGCGGACCTTCAGCCCTGGCAGTTGCCCACGGTGAATAGCGGATTGATGCTGGCGGCGGCGTCCAGCCTGCGCCTGGACCCTGAACCCTTGCAGCGGCAGGTGCGGGACGCCATTGACAGCGTGCCCCTGTCGGCGCGCGGCGCCTATGGTGGCGAGACGGGGGGATGGACCAGCATCGCCCTGGTATTGATGCCATCGGGCGGCGGCCAGGGCTATCGGCAGCCTGGGAGCCCGACGCCGGTGCTGGCCCGGTTGCTGCCGATCCTGGGACCGGTCATGGATCGGCTGGGTGGTCTGCCGAACGGCGCCTATATCGTGCGGCAGTCGGCGGGGGGCTTCCTGCGCTGGCATTTCGATCATCAGGCGCTGCACCTCGATTTCTGCCGCCTGCTCATTACGGTGCGGGCCCCGGCAGAGGCCTTCACCTGGATCGGGCATGAGAAGGTGGCCTTCCCCGACGGGACCCTGTGGACCGGCGATTTCAGCCTGCCGCATCAGGTGGAGAATCCATCGGATCAGGACCGGCTGATGATTGCGCTGGACTATGCCCCCACGGATGCGATCCGGGCGCTGTTCCCGCCCGCACTCTATGCTGAGAAGCAAAGGCGGGGAATTGTGTCGAGAGACGCCATCAACCTGCTGCGGCAGTAGCGGAACCGATCTGCTGCCCCCCACACCGCTTTCCCGTCGACAGCCTGTCGATTCGGCTTGACCGATCGTTCGATTGTGATCAAATGTCTCCATTGGAGACATCATCATGCTGAAATTCGTCCTTCCCCTTCTGTTCAAGGTGAATCGCAAAATGGTCTACGACATGATCCGCCAGCAGATGGCGGGCAGCCTGCCCTTTGTCCGTCATTGCGGCATCGATCTGGTCAGCATTGGCGACGGCGTCGCCGAGGCGCGGGTGGCTGACCGGACGGATATCCATAACCACCTGAAGACGCCGCATGCCGGTGTCATCTTCACGCTGGCGGAAACGGCCAGCGGCGGGGCCATGGCCGGCGCCATGGCGCCTGTGCTGCTGAATGTCCGGCCCGTGGCGGCGGAGGCGACGATCCGCTTTGTGAAGCTGGGCAAGGGTGACCTGCGGGCCACCGCCAGGACCACCCGCCCGGCCGCTGATCTGCGGGCCGAACTGGAAGCGGAAGCAAAGGTGCGCTTTCCCGTGGAAGTGGATATTACCGACGCGTCCGGAGAGGTCGTGTCGCAGATGGTGGTTGAATGGTACGTCAGTCCGAAGCGGTGAAGCCGGCCTCCATGCGCGACCGTTTCCATCACGGCGATCTGAAGGCGGCGGCGCTTGCCGCTGCCCTTGCCATGGTGGAGGCGGCCGGGGCGGACGCCTTGTCCTTCCGGGCAGTGGCGGCCGCGGTCGGGGTCAATCACCGGGCCCTCTACCGGCATTTCACTGATAAGCGCGACCTGACCCTGGCGCTGGCTGCCCTGGGTTTTGACCGGCTGAGCGACGCGATAGAGACGGGATTCGCCCGCATCGGTGGGCCGGCACGGTCGGCTTTGTTCGAAGCCTATGTGGATTTCGCCCTGGAACAGCCGACGCTCTACGCCCTGATGTATGGCATCCCCGGTCGCGACTATCTGACCAACCCCACCTTGGCCCCGGCCGTGGCGCGGGTAACACGGGCGGCCGGACTGGCCTTCCGGGACGATGGCGACCCGCCCGGATTCTCCCCCCGGCTGCGCGATCGGGTGATGCGGGCCTGGGGGCAGGTGCATGGGCTGTGCGACCTGTGGCAGCGCGGGGCCTTGCGGGCGCGGGACCAGGGCGCGGCCCGGGCCTATATCCTTGGTTTACTGCTTGAATGATGTGACGGCCACCTCTGCGTTCCGTTCCGCCCCGCCGCGCCGACAATGCGCTTCACGGGCTGCGCGGCGCCGCTATCCTGCGCCCCCATGCAGCTCACGACCATTCCCGACGACATCTTGCCTGCGGCCCTGGCCACGATGCGGGCGCAATTGCCCTCTGCCAGCCTGGCCGCCCGCGTGCTGGACCGGATTACGGCGACGCGCGACCTGATCGCGCTGGGCGTCGATACGCCGGCCCATCGGGCGGCGGCCATCGATCTGGCCCGCGCCTTCGGAATCGCCGTGATTGACGAGGCGCCGCAGGATGCCTTCTCCTATGACGGCCATGCCATCCGCACGCGGTCGGAGGCCTATGTGCTGATCCATGAGGTGGCGCATTGGCTGGTGGCCCCGCCGGAACGGCGCGGCATGATCGATTTCGGCCTGGGCGCCGGGCCGGAGTCGGGACGGGTGGAGGAAGCCAACGCCGCCATCGCCGTCGACAAGGAAGGCCAGATCGTGGAGGAGGCCGTGGCCTCGCTGCTGGGCATCCTGTGGGAGGTGGAGTTGGGTCAGCCGGCCATCCTGGCCTTCCTGGAACAGAACTGGATGGAGGGCTGGGACCGGCCCTTCTGTGCGCAGAATCTGGCGACGCATCTGGACCTGCTGCTGCAGGCGGGTTTGATCGATGCGGATGGGCGCCCGATCTCGCCGGAATCTTTCGCCCGGATGACCTGCGCCGCAGCTTGATTTCTTTGTTTTCCGGCCCCTTGCGGGCGATGGACATATGGGTTTCCCTGATTGGTAAAACCATATGTCCCAGGGGGGAACATGTCCGCGACGCCCGCTTCGGCGCCTGCCATCCTGTCCATGATCGGCAACACGCCGATCGTCCGCATCACCCGCTTCGATACCGGCCCGTGTGAGCTGTATCTGAAGCTGGAGAACCAGAATCCCGGCGGGTCCATTAAGGACCGCATCGCCCTGAAGATGATCGAGGCGGCCGAGGCGGAGGGCAAGCTGGCCCCCGGTGGCACCGTGATCGAGGCGACGGCCGGCAATACCGGCCTGGGTCTGGCCCTGGTCTGCGCCGCCAAGGGCTATCGCCTGATCCTGGTCATCCCGGACAAGATGGCGACGGAGAAGATCAACAATCTGCGGGCGCTGGGCGCGCAGATCCACATCACCCGGTCCGATGTGGGCAAGGGCCATCCCGCCTATTACCAGGACATTGCTGAGCGGTTGTCGACGGAGATTCCCGGCAGTTTCTATGTCAACCAGTTCTCCAACCCCGCCAATCCGCGCGCGCATGAGGAATGGACGGGCCCGGAAATGTTCCGGCAGATGGACAATGACATCGACGCCGTCGTCGCCGGTATCGGGTCGGGCGGCACCTTCACGGGCCTGGGCGCCTTCTTCGCCAAGGCCAGCCCCAAGACCCAGATGGTCATTGCCGATCCGGTCGGATCGATCATCGCCGATCTGGTGAACAAGGGCACGCATGAGGAGCCCGGTTCCTGGGTGGTGGAAGGCGTGGGCGAGGACTTCGTGCCGCCCAATTGCGACCTGCAATATGCCAAGGCTGCCTTCTATGTCAGCGACACGGAAAGCCTGAACGCCGCCCGCGACCTGCTGCGCAAGGAAGGCATCCTGGCCGGGTCGTCCAGCGGCACGCTGTTCGCCGCCGCCCTGAAATATTGCCGCGCCCAGACCACGAAGAAGCGCGTAGTCACCTTCGTCTGCGACACGGGCAACAAGTACCTGTCGAAGATGTTCAACGACGCCTGGATGGAAGATCACGGCTTCACCCCGCGCGAACGCCATAACGATCTGCGCGACCTGATGACCCGCCGCTATGACAAGGGCCAGGTGGTCACGGTCGGGCCGGAGGATACGCTGCTGACGGCTTACAAGCGCATGCGGATCAGCGACGTGTCGCAGCTGCCGGTCATGGAAGGCGACCGCGTCATCGGCATCCTGGACGAAAGCGACCTGTTGCTGCATGTCGAAAAGGACCCGGCCCGGTTCCGCGACAAGGTCTATACGGCCATGGTCAACCGGCTGGAAACGCTGCCGGTGACGGCGACCATGGCCGACCTGCGCGCCCTGTTCGACCGCAATATGGTGGCCATCATCCAGGATGGCGGGAAGTTCCTGGGCCTGCTGACCCGCACTGACGTGCTGAACCATCTGCGCCGTCAGCTGGGCTAAGGGACAGACGGGGGGGAGGGGCACCTCCCCATTTCCCATGGCGACGGCGATAAATGCGCCATGGGAGGGACTGCCCTGCGGGACCGCGGCATCACTTGGAAGCCGTCTCAAGGCCGGTTATTCCTTGCGGTAACAACGCCCAAGGACCGCACCGATGTCCGACAGTGCCCTGCCCCGTACCCGCCTGTTCATTGACCAGCCCCTGGCCGAAGGGGGCACGGCCGCCCTGGATGGCGCGCGCGCCCATTATCTGCGCGCCGTGCTGCGCCAGGGGCCGGGTGACGGGCTGCTGGCCTTCAACGGGCGGGACGGCGAGTTCCTGGCCACCATCGAGAGCTTGGGCAAATCGGCCGGCAGCATCCGGCTGGAACGCCGCACGCGCGCGCCTGTCGGTGATGCCCCCCCCGCCCCCTGGCTGCTGTTCGCCCCGCTGAAGGGCGGGCGCACGGAATATGTGGTGGAAAAGGCAGTAGAGCTGGGGGTGGGCCGGCTGGTCCCCGTCTATACCCGCCGGGGCGATGTCAACCGCGTCAATCTGGAGCGGCTGCGCGCCAACGCTGTCGAAGCGGCCGAACAGTGCGAAAGACTGGACCCGCCGGAAGTGGTGGATGGCATCGACCTGCAAAAGCTGCTGGCCGGCTGGGACGCCACCCGTACCTTGTTCGTCGCCGCCGAAAGTGGGCCGGTGCAACCCCTGGTGACCGCCGTCACTGCGGCTGTCGGGCGGCCTGTCGCATTCCTCGTGGGTCCGGAGGGGGGATTTGATCGACAAGAACTTGACGCCCTGCGCCGCTTGCCGTTTGTGGTGAGCGTCGGGTTGGGTCCGCGTGTCCTGCGCGCCGATACGGCCGCCTTCGCAATCCTGTCTGTCTGGCAGGCGACCGCAGGCGACTGGCAGCACTTGCAGGAAGAGGCGCGGCCGCCGCATCGTCTTTAGTCTGTCCGATCTTCCGCCCTGCCGTCCCGTCAACGTCCTTATCCGATAAGGAAGCAACCGAATGTCCGCACCCCCGACGTCGCGCGGCGAACCGATCACCGACCGCCGGCAACTGGTTGAATATATTGAAAAGGGATGCAAGCCGACCGCGGACTGGCGCATTGGCACGGAGCACGAGAAGTTCGTCTTTCGCGGACCCGACCACGCCCCCGTGCCTTATCAGGGGCCCGGTGGCATCGGCGAGATCCTGGGGGAATTTCAGCGCCGATTCGGCTGGGAACCGGTCTATGAGGGCGACAATGTCATCGCCCTGACCCAAGGCATAGCCAATATCAGCCTGGAACCGGGCGGGCAGTTCGAACTGTCGGGCGCGCCCTTGTCCACCATCCACCAGACCTGCGGGGAAGTGGGTGAGCATCTGTCCCAGGTGCGCGCCATCGGCAAGGATCTGGGCTTCGGCATGCTGGGCCTGGGCTTCAATCCGAAATGGCAGCGCGCTGACATCCCCTGGATGCCCAAGGGCCGCTACAAGATCATGCGTGAATACATGCCCAAGGTCGGCGACCTGGGCCTGGACATGATGACCCGGACCTGCACGGTTCAGGTGAACCTGGATTTCGCATCCGAAGCCGACATGGTGAAGAAGTTCCGGGTGTCGTTGGCCCTGCAGCCCGTCGCCACGGCCCTGTTCGCGGCCAGCCCCTTCACGGAGGGCAAGCCCAACGGGTTCCAGAGCTTCCGGTCGCATATCTGGACCGACACGGATGCCGATCGTACCGGCGATCTGCCCTTCGTGTTCGAGGATGGATTCGGTTTCGAACGCTATGTCGACTATGCGCTCGACGTGCCCATGTATTTCGCCTACCGCGACGGGAAATATCTGGACGCGTCGGGCCTGTCGTTCCGGGATTTCCTGGATGGCAAGCTGTCGATCCTGCCCGGCGAACTGCCGCTGATGACCGACTGGTCGGATCATATGACGACCATGTTCCCGGAAGTCCGCCTGAAGAGATACCTGGAAATGCGCGGGGCCGACAGCGGTCCGTGGGGTCGGCTGTGTGCCCTGCCGGCCCTGTGGGTGGGCCTGCTGTACGATACCACGGCCCTGGATGCTGCCTGGGATCTGGTCAAGGGCTGGACACAGGAAGACCGGGCCACGCTGCGCCGCGATGTGCCCCGCCTGGGCCTGTCCACCCCGTTCCAGGGCGGCACCGTGCAGGATCTGGCGCGCCGCGTCGTCGATATCGCGCGTGAGGGCCTGCGCAACCGCGCCCGTATGGCCGGCATGGGTGATGATGAGACCCACTTCATCGAACCGCTGGTGGCCATTGCGGAGTCGGGGCGGACCCTGTCCACCGACATGCTGGAAAAGTACCAGGGTGCCTGGGGCGGGTCGGTTGATCCCGTCTATACGGAATATGCCTACTGAGTATCCGGACAGCCGATGGGAGAGGCCGTTTGCCAGCCCATCGGCTGATGGTTGCGCATCTGTTGCCGATTGCCACTCTCTTGCCTAAGATGCCCTGCCCGTTGGGAACGGGGTCGTGGGGGAAGGACGTTCGGCAGGGATGCTGAGAGCGGGGCAGTTCATCGATCCCGGGTTGGAGCGGGAATTCCGCCTGTCGGCCATGGGCCAGGAGGTGCGCAGCCTGCGCATCAACCTGCTCGGCCTGATGCTGCTGCGGCTGCTGCCCATCGTTCTTGATTTTCATTACATGCCGGCCGATGTCGTCATGGCCGTGTACCTGCCGGCGCGTCTGGCCCTTTATCCCGTGATCATTGCCATCATGCTGATCCCGGTGCGGCCGACGACCTATGTCTGGCGGCATCTGGCGGTTCTGCTTCTGCTCAGTGCCATGTGGATGATGACGGCGCTGACATTCGTCTGGGGGCCGCAATCAACCAGCAGCCTGACCGCCAGCTTCTTCGTCGCCATCCTTTGTCTGATGAACTACCTGTTCCTGCCGACGCGCTGGCTGTGGATGGTCGTCTGGGGCGTGCTGGCCAGTCTCGGCTATCTGGTGTTCCTGCTGCCGCAGACGGGGGCCACGCCTCTGCAAACCCAGACCTCTGCTGCCCTTCTGGCCCTGGTGAACATGTTCGGGGCCTTGACCTCACATCAGGTGGCCAGCCTCCGTCGCATGGATTTCATGCGCCTGCGCCAGCTTGAGAATGCCAATGGGGAACTGCGCCGTCGGGAAGCGGTTATCGCTGAACAGCGGGACGAACTGTCGGCGCATCTCGGCCGGCTGGAGGAGGCGCACCGGAACCTGATGGAAACACAGGCCGAACTGGTGCAGGCGGAGAGGCTGGCGGGCCTGGGCGGGCTGGTCGCCGGGGTTGCCCATGAACTGAACACCCCCATTGGCATCGCCTTCACGGCCGTCACCCACCTGCAGGATCGGGTGGCGGAGATGGACCGGACCTTTGATGCCGGCCGCCTGACCCGCAGCCATATGGGCGAGTACCAGCAAAACCTGCTGGAAACGGCGCAACTGATCCGAACCAATATCGGGCGGGCAGCTGAACTGGTGCAGAGCTTCAAGCAGGTGGCCGTCGATCAGGCCAGTGCCGAGCGGCGCCCCTTCCTGCTGGGTGATTATATCGGTGAGGTGCTGCAAAGCCTGGCGCCGCGCCTGCGGGAGGAACCGCACCAGATCCATGTGGATTGTCCGCCGGGAATGCTGATCGACGGATATCCGGGCGCCATGGCCCAGGTCATCACCAATCTGGTGCTGAACGCCGTCATCCATGCCTTTGGCGATGGGCGGCCGGGCCATATCGACATCAAGGTCAGGGAATTGCCTGACGAGCGGGTGGAACTGGTCTTCGCCGATGACGGGCAGGGGGTGGCGCCAGAACATCTGGACCGGCTGTTCGATCCGTTCTTTACCACCCGGCGCGGCCGTGGCGGGTCGGGCCTGGGTTTGAATATCGTCCATGGGCTGGTGACCCAGACCATGGGGGGCAGCATCCGGGTTGAATCCGAACCGGGGAAAGGCACGCGTTTCATCCTGGTCGTGCCCCGGCGGCCCGGCGCGATGGGCGGTGCAGGCGGATCGGCGGATGCGGGGGCGCCCCGGTAGGAACGGGGTCAGTCAGCCATTTCCGTGCGGATGGCCAGCATTTCTGCGCGGTTATCAAGGAACAGGCCTGCCAGATGCGGGTCCAGGTGCCGGCCGGCGTTATCCGCGACATAGGACAGAGCACGATCCGGCGGCCAGGGTTCCTTATAGGGCCGATGCGACATCAGGGCGTCGAACACGTCACACACGGCGACCAGACGCCCCGACAGGGGAATGCTGTCACCTGCCAGACCATGCGGATAGCCGGTCCCGTCCCATTTTTCATGATGGGACAGCGCGATCTCGGACGCCAGATCCAGCAGGGACAGCCCGCTGCCGGTCAGGATCTGCGCGCCCAGGGCGCAATGCGTGCGCATGACCGCCCATTCATCCGCATCCAGACGGTCGGGCTTCAGCAGCACCCGGTCGGGAATGCCGATCTTGCCGATATCATGCAGGGGGGCGGCGGCCGCCAGATTCTCGATATAGGCCCGATCCAGCCCGGCCAGGTCCGCCAACCGGGCGGAAAGCCGCCCGATACGGGCGACATGGCGGCCCGTATCTTCGTCGCGGAATTCCCCGGCATTGCACAGGCGGTGGATGATTTCCGCCCGCGTCCGCTCCAGTTCAGCCGTGCGTTCACGCACCTGCTGTTCCAGCAGCCGGGCCAGCGACCGCTGCTGCCGATGCAGCACATTCAGGCGCAGCAGGTTGCGGGCGCGGGTCAGCAGTTCCCATTCAGTGAAGGGCTTGGTGACATAGTCGATGGCCCCCATCTCCAACGCCCGGCGGCGCATGGCCTCGGTATTGTGCGCCGTGATCATCAGCACCGGCGGTGCGGCCGCCCCCAGGCTGCGCATCATCGCATTGATGAAGTCCGGCCCCTCCAGTCCCGGCATGCAATAATCCAGCAGGATCAGGTCGGGTGGTGCCAGCTTGCAGATCTCCAACCCCTTCTGCGGGTCCGTCGTGGAGACGACATGGGCCAGTCCGGCACGACGCAGCATGCAGACCACCAGATCGACATTGACCGGCATGTCGTCAATCACCAGGACACGGGCCGAGGCCAGCGTCGGTTCTTCTGATGTATCCGCAGTCCTGTGCATGCCACCTCCGTGGACGCCGACTTCACCAATTCCGTGCCAGGCCTCAATATTCGCGTCCCCTTTCACTGTCCGCACCGTTGGACGAGTTGGAACGCGAATATTCGGAGTCCGCAATTTTCCGGCTAAATCGTTCCGGACAATGTAAAGTTAATCTAGTTCACTGTTTGCTGATCTTCAAATGGGTTGTTCTATGACAATGGATATACCACCCTTCAGGGATTGCGATGTGGCGGCTGGCCGATCTCGCCCGTGAACAGGTGCAGGGCCGCGTACTGCAACAGGATGATGGTCTTGCCGTCCCTGATGCGCCCGTCACGGATGCCGGCCAGCGCGTCGTCGATGGTCAGTTCCAGGACGGCGATATCCTCCCCTTCCTCCGCCTTGCCGCCGCCTTCGCCGGCACGGTCTGCCGGACTGTAGGGGGCGGCGAAGAAATGCAGAATCTCCGTGACGGAGCCGGGGCTCATGAACGCCTCGAACAGCTTTTGCGGCTGCCCGATGACATATCCCGTCTCCTCCATCAGTTCCTGGCGGATTCGGTCGGCCGGATCGGCGCCATCCAGAAGGCCGGCCGGGGCTTCGATCAGCAGGTCGTCATGGCCGTTGACGAAGGCTGGGAAGCGGAACTGCCGTGTCAGCACCACCGTGCGGCGGGCGGGATCGTAGAGCAGGATCGTTGCGCCATTCCCCCGGTCATAGGTTTCCCGGCTCAGGTGCTGCCAGCTGCCATCGGCGCGGCGATAGTCGAAGCGCGTCTTTTTCAGCACATACCAGTCGTTGGACAGCAGCGTGACGCCATGGATGCGGATGCGATCGGCGATGGACATGGAACCTCCTTTGTGTTTCCGGCATTATCGTGTAATAACGTGCGGAGTCACGAAGATTCGTGAGAAATGGCGAGGGGGTTCCGATGCTGACGCAGCAGCGTAAGGCGATGATCCTGGCCACCCTGAAGGCCGAGGGGCAGGTGGTGGCCAAGGATATGGCCCAGGCCTGGGGCCTGTCGGAGGACACGATCCGTCGTGACCTGCGCGAACTGGCGGCCGATGGGCTGCTGCTGCGGGTGCATGGTGGCGCGCTGCCGGCATCGCCGGCCATGGCTGATCTGTCGGTCAAGCGCACCCAGTCACCCGACGCCAAGCAAGCCTTGGGGCGGGCCGCGGCGGGCCTGATCCGGTCGGGCCAGCTGATTTTCATCGACGGCGGTACGACCAACCTGCAGCTGGTGTGCGCCTTGCCGCGGGAGTTGCGGGCGACCATCGTCACCCACAGCCCCACCATTGCCGCCGCCCTGATCGATCATCCATCGGTGGAGGTGGCACTGATCGGCGGGCGACTGTTCAAACATTCCGGCGTTTGCGTGGGCGCGCAGGTGGTGGAAGGGATCGGCCGGTTCCGGGCCGATCTGTGTGTCCTGGGTGTCACCGGCATTCATGCCGGCCTGGGCCTGACCACGGGCGATATGGAGGAGGCGGCGGTGAAACGGGCGCTTGCCGCCCATGCCGCCGAAACCCTGGTCCTGGCCACGGCGGAAAAGATCGGTGCCGCATCGCCCCATGTCATCGGGCCGCTGGGCATGGTGCAGACGCTGCTGGTTGCCGGGGCCCTGGGGCCGGGAGCGCTGGCCCCCTTGCGTGCCGCTGGATTGGATGTGCGTCAGGTGGACTGACGGCGCGCCGGATCAGTCCTGCCCGTCGTCCGTCTGGGCTGTCATCCGGCCGCGGAAGCCCATGGCGACCAGATAGGTCTCGCTGCTGTCCTGGCGGCTGGCGGCCGGCTTGGCGTGGCGGACGCTGGTGAAATCCTTCTTCATCTGGGCCAGCAGGTCCTTTTCCGCACCGCCCTGGAACAGCTTGCAGATGAAATGCCCGCCGGGCGCCAGCACTTCGGTGGCGAACTGATACGCCATCTCGGCCAGGCCCGTGATGCGCAGATGGTCGGTCTGGGTGTGGCCGGTGGTGTTGGCGGCCATGTCGGACATGACAATGTCGGCCGGGCCGTTCAGCAGGGATTTCAGCTTCGCCGGCGCTTCGTCAGTGGTGAAATCCATCTGGAAGGTGGTGGCGCCGGGTACCGGGTCCATCTCCAGCAGGTCCAGGCCGATCACCAGGCCGGTGCCACCCTTGTCCGATTTGGACTTTTCCACCGCCACCTGCGTCCAGCCGCCGGGGGCGGCCCCCAGATCGACGATGCGCTGGCCGCGCTTCAGCAGGCCGAACTTCTCATCCAGCTGCAACAGCTTGAAGGCGGCGCGGCTGCGCAGGCCACGCTTCTTGGCCTCCACCACATAGGGATCGTTCAACTGCCGTTCCAGCCAGCGGGCCGACGACACCGTCCGCCGCTTGGCGGTCTTCACGCGCACAGCCTGGGTACGCCCCGTGGGGATGTTGCCGGAGGATTTGGTCATGGGATCGGTGCCGTTGAAACAGGAAACAGGGATTGGTGGGGAAATTCGCCCGGAACCGCGCCGCTTACAAGGGGGCGGGGCCGCAACCCAGCCCAGAGCAGGCCTGTCAGCCCCGGCCCCGGCGGCGGCGGGCAGCGGCGGCCAGTTCGCACAGGATGCCTTCCCGCACGCCGCGGTCGGCGATGCGCAATTGCTGCACCGGCCATTGCCGCCAGATCGCGTCCAGGATGGCGCAGCCCGCCACCACCAGATCGGCCCGGTCACGCCCGACGCAGGGCTGGCCGGCCCGGCCCAGATAATCCAGGCCCAGCAGGGTTTCCGAAATGCTGCGCGCTTTGTCCCGGTCCAGGAAGGCGCCATCGACGCGGCTGCGATCATAGCGCGCCAGCCCCATCTGGATGCCGGCCAGGGTGGTGACGGTGCCCGATGCGCCCAGCATCTGCACATGCCCCTCCGGTACGGCAGCAGCGATGCCGTTGCGCTGGTCGAATTCGATCAGGCCCGCCGTTACCTTGTCCATCATGCGGCGATAATCATGCGGGCAGACACGGTCGCCGCCATAGGTTTCCGTCAGGTTGACCACGCCCAGCGGCACGGAAATCTGGTCGATGACACGGGGGCGTCCGCGCACCAGTTCCGTCCAGATCAGTTCCGTGGAGCCCCCGCCGATATCGAAGACCAGGGCATAGGGGATGGTGGCGTCCAGCAGGGGGGCGACGCCGGCCAGGGCCAGCCGCGCCTCCTCCTTGGGGCTGATAATCTCGATGCGCAGGCCGGTCTCACCCTCGACCCGGTCCAGGAACTCGTCGCAATTGCCGGCGCGGCGGCAGGCCTCCGTCCCCACGGCACGCAGATGGCTGACGCCGCGTCGTTCCATTTTGGAGCGACAGACCTTCAGGGCTTGGACCGTGCGAGCCATGGCGTCGTCGCACAGCCGGTCGCTGCGCGTCAGCCCCTCGCCCAGCCGCACGATGCGGGAAAAGGCGTCGATGACGCGGAACCCTTCCCGGCAGGGGCGGGCGATCAGCAGCCGGCAGTTGTTGGTGCCCAGGTCCAGGGCGGCCAGCACCGGCGCGCGGTTGTGACAGACGGGCGTGTCCGCCGTACCGGCCGACGCCGTCCGATCCAAACCGGCCCTGTCTGCGACACCACCTTCCACTTGCACCCGACCTTCGGCTCTCGCCCCTGTAACTGTCATTGCATCGTAACTGAACGTGGGCGGCCCGCAAGCACCGTTCAAGCAGGGCGGGCGCGCGGCGCTGCCGGCTGGCAGCAGGGGGCGGGCACGGCGGGCAAATCGCCCATGCATTTTTTTGATAAGAAAGGGGTTCACAACCCCGAAACCCGGTGCTATAAGCCCGCCCACCCCGACGGCGGTCGCGAAACAAAAGCGCGAAACGCTGTATCGGATGGGGGATCGTCTAACGGTAGGACAGCGGACTCTGACTCCGCCAGTCTAGGTTCGAATCCTAGTCCCCCAGCCAACCTCTCCTGACTGCCAGGAAAAAAGGCTCCCACCTTGTCGGTGTCGGAGCCTTTGTCATTTCCGGGGCTTGTCTGGATTAGGTGGCGTCAGGCGCCGGGTACGCGCAGCCGCGCATAATCGGCCCGCAGTTCGGCCAGCCGTACCGCAGCCGCTTCCGGATCGTGATCGACCATGTCCATGGCGGCCTGCGTGTCCCGCTGCAGCTGCTGATGGGCGGCGTTCAGTTGCAAGGCATCTTCGAACGCGGCGCTGATCAGGCGCAGGGAAGACTGAAAGGAACGGCACATCTGTTCGGTGGAGCGGCTGACGCTGCCCATCGCCGAAACCAGTTCCGGCAGGCCGGTATGTCCTTCCGCCATGCTGACCAGGGCACCGTGTATCTGCATGGCCGGGTATGTTTGTCCGGACGGGCTGGTGGGGAAGGATATGACTTGGCCCATGGTCGGGTCCTTTTCAGTGTTGGCCTGGCAGGACGCCATGGCAATTTCTGGATCAAGACTGACCCTGATATTGCCGGCGGACAATCTATCCGGAGGCTTACCTGTGCGAAGGGTTAGACCGGCCCGCGCCGCCCTGTCCGGCGATATTCCCTTCCCCATCCGTGCATATGTCCTCCTCCCATCCCCTGCGCATGTTGCATTCGTGTTATGAGGGGCTCCCCAGCGCCCCCTGATGCGTCTATATAGGGGCCGCGTCCGCGAACCCTTGGAGCCAGCAAGACCTTGGCCCGCACCACCAGCCGATATGTCTGCCAGAATTGCGGGGCGAACTACCCCAAATGGTCGGGCAAATGCGACGCCTGCGGGGAATGGAACACGCTGGTCGAAGAACAGGTCGCCGATGCGATGCCCAAGGGGCTGGGCAAGGCCGGCGGGCGCAAGATCGAATTCGTGGCCCTGTCGGGCGTGCCCAAGGATGCGCCGCGCCGGATGACGGGCATTCAGGAGTTCGACCGGGTGTGCGGCGGCGGGCTGGTCAATGGGTCGGCACTGCTGGTCGGCGGTGACCCCGGCATCGGCAAATCCACCTTGCTGCTGCAGGCAACCTGCTGTCTGGCCCAGGAAACGCGCTGTGCCTATATCAGCGGGGAAGAAGCGGTGGATCAGGTGCGCATGCGCGCCTCCCGCCTGGGTCTGGCGAACGCGCCGGTGCAACTGGCGTCGGCCAACAATGTCCGCGATATCGTTGCCAGCCTGGAAGCCACGGACGGGCCGCAGGTGGCGGTGATCGACTCTATTCAGACCATGTATATCGACACGCTGGACAGTGCGCCGGGCACAGTGGCCCAGGTGCGGTCCTGTGCGGCCGAACTGATCCGCGTGGCCAAGCGCCGGGGCATCACCCTGCTGATCGTTGGTCATGTGACCAAGGACGGGCAGATCGCCGGCCCGCGCGTGCTGGAGCATATGGTCGACACGGTGCTGTATTTCGAAGGCGAACGCGGGCACCAGTTCCGTATCCTGCGCGCCGTCAAGAACCGGTTCGGTGCGACGGACGAAATCGGCGTGTTCGAGATGGGGGAGGACGGCCTGATCGAGGTGCCGAATCCGTCCGAACTGTTCCTGGCCGACCGCCGCCGCGACATTACCGGCACGGCCGTCTTTGCCGGGCTGGAGGGTACGCGCCCCGTGCTGGTGGAGGTGCAGGCATTGGTGGCGCCGTCGCCGCTGGGCACGCCGCGCCGCGCCGTCGTGGGCTGGGACACCTCGCGCCTGGCCATGGTGCTGGCCGTGCTGGAGGCGCGCTGTGGTGTCGCCATCGGCGCCAATGACGTCTATCTGTCGGTGGCGGGCGGGTTGAAAGTGTCGGAACCGGCGGCCGATCTGGCCGTGGCCGCGGCCCTGGTCAGCAGCCTGACGGGCGAACCCGTGCCCGCCGACGCCGTGGTGTTCGGGGAGATCGGCCTGTCGGGCGAAATTCGCGCCGTCAGCCAGACCGACCAGCGGCTGAAGGAAGCCGCCAAGCTGGGTTTCAACCGGGCGCTGATGCCACAGCCCCGTCGGTCGCGCGGGGATGGATCGGCCGAGGGGCTGCGGCGGGTCGAACTGGACCATCTGTCCGACCTGCTGCCATTGTTCCAGGCGGACGTACCGCCCCGGCCGCCGCGCGGCCGGGCGGATTGAGGGGATAAGGATGGAAGGCAGCAGCCTGAACCCGGTGGACGTCGCCGTCGTCACCGTCCTGCTGATCTCGGCGCTGATGGCCTTTGCGCGCGGTTTCGTGCGCGAGGTACTGTCGGTTGCCGCCTGGATCGGGGCGGCCCTGGCCACCCTGTGGCTGTTCCCCGTCGCCGCCCCCTATACGCGCATCTATATCAGCACCCAGTACGTGGCCGACGGCGCCACCATCCTGGGCGTCTTCACCTTGTCCCTGATCGCGCTGTCCATGGTGACCAGCGCCATATCGGGCAAGGTTCAGGAAAGCAGCCTGTCGGCCATCGACCGGTCGCTGGGCTTTGCCTTCGGCGTGCTGCGCGGGGCCGTGCTGGTGTCGCTGGCCTATCTGTTCGCCATCTGGCTGTGGCCCGAACAGCCGGTCTGGCTGCGCGAGGCCAAGGCCCGGCCCTTCCTGGAAACAGGCGCCCAGATACTGCGCGGCTTTCTGCCCAATGCTGACCTGTCGCCGGCGCAGCGGGAAGCGGAACGCGCCCGCAACCGCCTGGAAGAGGCGGAGAATGCCAAGCGCACGCTGGAACGGCTGGCCAATCCGCGCCCCACATCTGCGGGGAACGCGGCTGTGCCGGAAAAGGATCGCGGCTATAATGCCGATGATCTTGGTCGCCTGGATCAGGTGATCAAAAGCACGGATCAACCCGCCGACCAACCCGCTGGCCAACCGGATCGACGTCCCGAACGGGACCAACGCTGACCCGGACCATCAACCATGACCCCACCGGACAAACCCACCCCGCGAAAGGCATTCCGCTGATGCTCACGACCCATCCGTTCGACGACGACAAGCTGCGCGAGGAGTGCGGCGTCTTCGGTGTGTACGGTCCGCAGGACGCGGCGGCCCTGGTGGCCCTTGGGCTGCATGCCTTGCAGCACCGCGGACAGGAAGCGGCCGGCATCATCAGTTTCGATGGGCAGGACTTCCCGCAGCACCGTGCGCTGGGTCAGGTCGGCGATATTTTCGGCAGCGAAACGGTCATGCGCAACCTGACCGGCAACCTTGCCATCGGTCATGTTCGCTATGCCACCACGGGCGAGCGGTCGCTGCGCAACGTTCAGCCGCTGTTCGCCGAATTCGAATTCGGCGGCTTCGCCCTGGCGCATAATGGCAATCTGACCAACGCCATGCAGCTGCGCCGCCAGCTGGTGCGTCGCGGCTGCCTGTTCCAGTCTACTTCCGATACCGAAACGATCATCCATCTGATGGCGACCAGCCGCAATGGCAGTGTCATCGACCGGCTGGTCGACGCGCTGCGTCAGATCGAAGGCGCCTATTCGCTGGTCTGCATGGCCAAGGATCAGGTGATCGGCGTGCGCGACCCCTACGGTGTGCGTCCGCTGGTGCTGGGCCGCCTGGGCGACACCCATGTGCTGGCGTCCGAAACCGTGGCGCTGGACATTATCGGTGCCGATTATGTCCGCGACATCGAACCGGGCGAGATGGTGGTGCTGGACAACGACGGGGTGCAGAGCCTGCGTCCCTTCCAGCAGACTCCGTCCAAGTTCTGCATTTTCGAATATATCTACTTCGCCCGCCCCGACAGCTTCATGGAAGGCCATTCGGTCTATGGCGTGCGCAAGAAGATCGGCGCGCAGCTGGCCATCGAAAGCAATGTCGATGCCGATCTGGTCATTCCCGTGCCGGATTCGGGCGTGCCGGCGGCGCTGGGCTATGCCGAACAGAGCGGCATCCCCTTCGACCTGGGCATCATCCGCAACCATTATGTCGGCCGCACCTTCATCCAGCCGACGGACAAGATCCGCCGTCTGGGCGTGAAGCTGAAGCACAATGCCAACCGGCATTTCATTCAGGGCAAGCGCATCATCCTGGTCGATGACAGCATCGTGCGCGGCACCACGTCGGTGAAGATCGTGGAGATGATGCGCGATGCCGGCGCCAAGGAAGTGCATATGCGCATTTCCAGCCCGCCGACCAGCCATCCCTGCTTCTACGGCATCGACACGCCGGAGAAGGAGAAGCTGCTGGCCCACCGCATGTCGGTGGACGAGATGCGCGACTATATCAACGCCGACAGCCTGGCCTTCATCTCGCTTGATGGTCTTTACAAGTCGCTGGACCATGCCAAGCGCGATGGCGACCTGCCGCAATATTGCGACGCCTGCTTCACGGGCGAATACCCGATCACGCTGACCGATTTCGACACGGCCTCGCGCGGGGATGTGACCTATATCGGGGCCAAGCGGGCGTAAGGCTTCCAGGCTTGTAAGGGCCCCTGGGCAATTGGCTCAGGGGCCCTTTCTTTTTTGGGGAAGCGGCTTCTAACAGGCGCGGACCTGTGTCAGGAATTGACGGATGCGCTGATTGAGGGCCGTGGACCGCTGGCTTAGGTCACCCGAGGCTTCGCTGACCTTCTGCGAGGCATTCTTCGTATCGTTGGCACCGCGCAGCAGGTTGACCACACGGTCATTGGCGTGACGTGTGCTCTGGTCGGCCAGTTGCACATTCTGAACGATGCCCTGCGTCACCTGGGACTGTTGTTCCACCGCCCCGGCAATGGCCAGGCTGGACTGACGCATGGTCAGGATCGTCTCGGAAATGGCGCGAAGGGCGACGACCGCGTCATGCGTGGCTGACTGGATGGCATCGACCTGCCCCCCAATCTCCGCTGTTGCCTCCGCCGTCTGCCGTGCCAGCGACTTGACCTCGCCCGCGACCACGGCGAAGCCTTTGCCCGCATCGCCGGCCCTTGCCGCCTCAATCGTGGCGTTCAGTGCCAGCAGGTTCGTCTGACCGGCAATATCGCTGATCAGGTTGACGACAATGCCGATGCGATCGGCGGCGTTGGCAAGCCCCTGAACCAGGCCATCGGTGCGGCTGGCTTCCTCCACGGCATGTTGCGCCACCTCGCTGGATTGCGCGACGCGGTCGCCGACCTCTGCAATGCAGGCGGACAGCTGCTGCGCCGCCGCGGCGACATTGGTCATCTGGTCGGAAGTCGTGGAGATGGCGCTGGCCATGCTGACAGCGGCCTCCCGCGTCGTGTCAGCGACATGGGACATGGCATCGGCGGTTTGCTGCAATTGCTGGACGGCGCTGATCGTCTCTCCCAGGGACACAGTGGCACCAGCGTCGAAATCCGCCGACATTGCGCTGATCCGGCCAATGCGCTGTTGTTCTGCCTCGGACTTGGCATGCTGCTCCACCTGCAGGAGGCGGCGCTCCTCATCATGCTGGACCAGCACGGCCAGGGCGGTCGACAGACGACCGATCTCATCCCGCCGGCCCGTCAAATCGGCAGTGACGACCAGGCCTTGCTCGCCGCCGATCAGCCGGTTGGTGATGTCGGCCAGCATGACAAGCGGGCGTGCCACGCGGCGGCTGACAAAGCCAAAGACAACGACGACGAGGATGCCCAGCGCCGCAATGCCCGCCGCCGCCAGGGCATAGGTCAGGCTGATGGCCCAGGTTACTTCCTCACGCGCCTGCAGGCGGGAACTGCTCTGCTCTGCCTTGATCTTGTCCAGCAGTTGTTCAAGCGCGTCGGCGCTGCGTTCCAGACTGCCGGTGAAGGCCAGCGTTGTCGCCACATCCCCATCGACGATGTCGAGAAGGTCACGGCTCTTGGCGACATATTTGTGCATCAGGGCTTCCAACTCCTGCTGCTTGTCGGCAAGACGATTGTTCCGGGCGACCTGGAGCAGGCGGGGCGTGTCGCCCGCAAGCGCCTCTGTCTGCGCGCGCAGGTCGTCCTTCAGCTTGTCCAATTTCTGCTGCGAGGCTTGCGTGGCAGCCAGGGCGACAAGCTGGTAGACGGCCTTGCGCTGTTCGATCAGGCGAACGTCAAGTTTGCCCAGATCGTCCTGGTCGGCGGCCATCGGGCCCAGCGCATGGTGCACCTGCCTGTCCATCGACTGGATGGCCTGGATCTGCACGGCGCCGATCACCAGCATGGTGACGGCCAGCAAGATGAAATAGATGGCAATGCGCTTGGCGACGGGCATGACCGGCACCTCCGGTTAAGCGAAGATTGCTATTGCTTGTAGATGCCACCACAGATGGCGAGACCCTGGTCGACCTGGCAGTACATCTGCTTGGGCTCGACCTTCTTGGTCGTCGGATTGGTGAACTTGTAATCCTGCCAGAAGGACTTGTTGGCCTTGGCCAGATCGATCCGTTCCTTGATGTAGAGCTTGCCGTCGATGTCCTCGGCGTCGATCAGGTCCTTGCCGATCAGCTTCTCGTTGGCGCCATGGGCCAGGCATTTGCCTGTCATGTCATAGACAACCACGTAGAGGTCACGATCGGTGAAGGGGCCGCCCTTGGTGCTGATGTCCGCAAAGGCCTTGTCGCGGCCGGACTTGTCCAGATGGGCAACAGCCTTCTGGACCATGGCGACGGCTTCCTCACGCGTGGCGGGCTTGTCATTGGCGTGCGCGGAAAGTGTCGGGTGAAGGACGAAAGCGGTGGCGGCAATTGTCAGGGCGAGCTTACGCATTATCTTATCCTTTCGCCAAGGTCGTGGCATGACCTGGCCAGGATGCGGCTTAATTCCTGAAAAGAGAGTGGTTCGTAGGGTTATATATGCTTTCGTATGGTTTTTGAGATATACTGCTTCTATGTCTTGGGTATATTATGATGTATATTGTGTTTATCGTATATGTACCATGAATTTATACTGATTAATTTTGATAACTACTCCACTCCGAATAATTCCAGCTGCCAGCGCATCTCTGCCTCTGTCATCGGATAATCGACCCCGTGGCGGGCATTCAGCAGCTTGGTGGGCGGCAATCCCGATTTCAGTTGCAGCAGCCGGGCGCAACGCATGGTCAAGCCGGCGCGCCAGGCCAGCGCCGTGATGGCGCGGGCCGATTGGGTGTCGATGATCCGCTGCACCAGGTCGGCCGGCAGGGCGGTGCGCAGGGCCAGCGCCTCGCGCACGAAGGGCTTGTCGCCCCAGGACAGCGCGTCCCAGATGGCGTTCTCGTCCAGCTTGCCTTCAGCTTTCAGGCGGGCGGCCTTGGTCTCCGGTGGTTCGCGCTTCACATAATCGCGGGCCCAGTCCAGCCGGCGCTGGGTGACGGCCACCACCTCCTGCCGGTCCTGCTTGTCAAAGCCCTTGCCAGCCAGTTCACCGCGTATGCTGTCTTCCACGATGCGGGCCAGCTTGCCCAGCAGCGACGGGGGCAGCAGCGGCTTGGCTGTGATCGTCCTGGCATCCAGGGCCGCCAGCGGCTTTTCCACCAGCCGTGACATGGTCCGGTCCGACAGGGCGGCACCGGGATTGGCCAGAAGGCTGGCCGTTGCCACCGGGTCGCCGGTGGCTGCGACGGCATCGGCCACCGGCGCCGATACATGGTCGCGTCGGGCGATGGCTTCCAGTACCCAGGGGACCGGCTGGGCGGCGACGATGGCCACCAGTTCTTCATCCGTCACGGCCGTGCAGCCGCGCAGCACCGGCTCCGCCACCTCCCGCGCCACATCGCGGGCCAGTTTGGAGATCAGGTCGGGGGGGGCTGAGGCCACGTCGCGCAGGGCGCTGGCCACGGCCGCGCGCACGCGCACCACCTGGTCGGCGGCCAGCATGGTCAGCGCATGGTGGGCCAGATCGCGGATGGCGGCATGTTCGGTGCCGGTCAGATGGGGCAGGGCGCGCGCCAGCTTGCGGGACAACAGCACGCGCACATCGGTATCGCGATCCCGGGCCAGACGCGGGGCCGCCTGCACCGGTGTCTCCGTACGGTGGGCCACGGCGCGGCGAACCAACGGGTCGTCATCGTCGGCCAGATAGAACAGCACCTCAGGCGGGACATCGGGACGCAGCGCCAGTTCGGCCCTGACCGTGGGGTCCCGGCTGCTGGCAAGGCTGCGCGCCTCCTCATAGGCCAGGGTAGCGTCGGAGGGCCGGGGGGGATCGCGCATCACGGGGGCGCCAGGGAAAGGGCGGGATCGGACATGGCCCCACGATCCTCTATCCGCATTCGCCTTTCAACGGTCAAAAACTGCCTCTCGCGGTGATAAACCGCAACAAAACCGTGTCATCATTCCCATGATTGCCCGTCGGGCAATTGTATCGCAGATGGGGGCGGGTATGCGGATAGCGGTCTTTGCCTTGGCGTTCTCGACCATGCTGGCCCTTTCGGGCGCCGCGTCGGCGGCCGAGCCAATCCGGCTGCGGGCAGATGCCTGGTGCCCCTATAATTGCGCGCCGGATGCCGAAAAGCCGGGCTACATGGTGGAGATTGCCCGGCTTCTGTTTGCCGACAGCGGGGTCGACTACCAGCTGATGCCCTGGACGCGCGCCGTGGAAGAGGCGCGGGAGGGCAAGGTGGATGCGGTGGCTGGCGCCACGGCGGAAGATGCGGCGGGGTTGGCCTTCGGTAAGCAGGCGCTGGGTGCCAGCCAGAACGTCATCATCACCCGCCGGGGAGATCCCTGGCGCTATGCAGGTCCGGCCAGCCTGGCGGGGCGCAAGCTGGCGGCTGTGCGCGATTATGCCTACGGCGATGAACTGGACGCCTATATCAAGGCTCATGAGAAGGATGGCGGCCGGTTGGAACTGGTATCGGGCGACGATGTCACCGACCAGAACCTGAAAAAGCTGCTGGCCGGCCGCGTGGACGCCGTGGTCGAAGATCGCAACGTCGTCGAATTCGCCTTGGTGGCTCAGGGCATGGAAGGGTTGGTCGAACAGCAGCCCGTGGGACCGGCCGAGCCGCTCTATCTGGCCTTCGCCCCCGGTCCGGCTGGCGCGGAGAGGGCGGCGAAGCTGGATGCGGGTATCCAGACGCTGCGCCAGTCTGGCGAACTGCGGCGAATTCTGGCTCGCTATGGCCTCAGCGACTGGCAAACGAAGTGATCGTGCATCGCATACCACCCACGATGGACATCAGCTGTTCTTACCGGCGTCCACAATGCGGTCGACCGTGCCATCCATCTGCATGCCCAGCAGCACGGCGTTGAAGCGGGTGATGATGGCCGGGTCGATATTGGCGGCGGTGGAGAAAATGACATAAGCCTGATGTTCGCTGATGCGCATCGGGTGCGCCTCCACCGCGTCCGCCTGCCCCATCTGGGCGGCGCGGGCCATGGCGATGCGGTAGCCGTCCAGGAATCCATCGATGCGACCGCGCAGCAGCATGTTCATGGCGCTTTCGCCATTCTGCACAATGACCAGATTGTCCACCAGGGCGCCGTTATTCAGCAGGCTTTCGAATTCCTGGCTGTATTTGCTGCCGGCTGTGGCGCCCAGCCGGAATTTGCTGGCAGCCAGGGCCGTCAGATCATCCAGCGGGAAATCCACCGAACTGCCCTTGCGTACGATCAGGGCATTGCGCCCCTGGCGCAACGGCTGTGAAAAAAGCCCGAAAGCCTCCCGCTCTGCCGTACGGGCCACGCCCGGCACGGCATCGACCTTGCCTTCCTGAACCAGGACCATGGCGCGCGCCCGCGGGACGGCGATCCATTCCATGGCACACGGCATGCGCCGCCCGATCTCATTGATCAGATCGACATCGATGCCGGTCGGCGGGCCTGCGCGTTGGGAGATCTGATAGGGGGGCAGGTCGGTGGCGGCCAGACGCAGCGTGCATGAAGCCGGTTCCGCCGATGCGGCCATCGGTTGGGTCGCAGCAAGACAAAGAGCCGTCAGGGCGGTCCGCAGGAACAACATATGTGAAGTCATGACGCATAGAATTCGCATAAATTTGTATGGAATGTAACAGCCAATTCGGATTGCCCCGTATGGGCCAGTCTCACACCATTGCATGGCGCCGCCAGCGGCAGGCAGGGCAGGGTCAAGCCGGCTGCACTTGCCCTATGGCGATCCGGCGGTTACCACCAAGACACGAAGTCCTTGTCAGCATTGTTGAAAGCGCCATGACCGACGGCCCCCTTTCCGTCTATCGCGCCCGCCGTGGCACCGGCACGCTGAAGGCCGATCCGGCCCAGGAACTGGCGGCGGAGAAGCTGGAAAGCCTCTGGCACGCCCTGAAGGGCTATCGCCCCGCCACCGGCCAGACGGGCTGGCGTGCCCGTTTCGGCCTGACCCGTCGGCCCGATCCGGCGCCGCAGGGCCTCTATATCTATGGCGACGTGGGCCGCGGCAAGTCCATGCTGATGGACCTGTTCTTCGAAACCGCACCGGTTGAGGAGAAGGTTCGCGTGCATTTCCATGCGTTCATGCTGAAGGTGCATGAACGCATGCATGCCATCCGCCAGGAAGGCCGCGCCAAGGGCGGGGACGAGGTGGTGGAGGTGGCGAAGGAGATCGCGGCCCAGGGCTGGCTGCTCTGCTTCGACGAATTCCATGTCACCGACATCACCAACGCCATGATCCTGGGCCGCCTGTTCACGGCGCTGTTCGAGATGGGCGTCGTCGTCGTTGCCACCAGCAACTGGCCGCCCGATGATCTGTACAAGGATGGCCTGAACCGGCAGCTTTTCCTGCCCTTCATCGCCCTGCTGAAGGACAGGCTGGACGTGCTGCATCTGGCGTCGGAGCGGGATTACCGGCTGGCCCGGCTGATGGGGGCCAAGGTCTATCATTATCCGCTGGGGGCCGGCACGAAGGAGGCGATGGCCTGGACCTTCGCCGACCTGACGGATGGGGAGACGCCGGTCGCCACCCATCTGACGGTGCAGGGCCGCCGCGTGGATGTGCCGCGCAGCGCCAAGGGCGTGGCCTGGTTCAGCTTCGATGAACTCTGCGCCCGGCCGCTGGGGGCCGGCGATTATCTGGCCATCGCCACGCATTTCCATACGGTGCTGATCGACATGGTCCCCCGCCTGTCGGAGGCGCAGCGCAACGAGGCCAAGCGCTTCATGACCCTGATCGACGCACTGTACGAGCATAAGGTGAATACCATCATCGCGGCCGAAGTGGCGCCCGAACGCATCTATGCCGAAGGCAGTCACGCTTTCGAATTCCAGCGCACGGTCAGCCGCATGATGGAAATGCAGGCGGAGGACTATCTTGCCCGCCCGCATCTGACCTGACGGGGGGAGGCCGTGCCATGACCGAAGTCCGTAAACGCTCCGTCATGATCGCCGGCCACCCGACCAGTGTGACCCTGGAGGAGCCCTTCTGGGAGGCGCTCAAAGAACTGGCGGCGGCGGGAGGTGTGTCGGTCAACGCGCTGATCGAACGCATCGATGCCACGCGCACGGGCAACCTGTCCTCGGCACTCAGGGTGTATGTGCTGATGGCGTTGCGGACGTCGAGCCCAGGCGCTTAAAGGGCCAAGGCAAGGTCGAAGGTGATGCCGCCATAGTCGGCATGCAGGCCGCCAGCATCATCCCGGTCGATCAAACCGTGATCAACCAGGGTCGCAACATCAGCATGTACATTCCGATAGTTCCGTCCAAGCCGTTGTGCCAAGGCCCGGATGCTCGATGCCGATTCTGCATGGACCGCTCGCAGCAGGTCCAATCGCCGCGGCGTCAGCACCGAGGCCGCATCCTGCAATGTGCCGAAGCTCAAGTGACGTTCATTCACGTCTTCACCGGCCACCGCGCGGTTCCAGGCAGAGATGAAGCGCTGGCCCATGTTTTCCAGGTTGGCCTTGCCACCGATATGGATATTGAGCGTGCTCATATTTCAACTTCTCCTGATGCCGCCACATCCGCCAGAAAATCGTGGATCAATTGCTCCACGCTACTGAACTGGTAAGGGAGTTCCTGGTCGCCCATGTGGCGATGGTCCCCTTTCCCGCGCTCATTGTCATAGCCGACAAGGCGCCGACCGTTCTTTCCATAGAAGAGACTATATTTGAACAAATGCTCCGCCGGCGGTACCGGGGATGGAATCCGCCAAATACGCATCTCGACAATCGCTCCCGATGGCAAGGTGCGTTTGTCCCGGAAAATCAGTGTCGCTGGCATCGTCTGATTATGGTGTAAATTGCCATATGGCGTCAATAACCATACATCGCGTCTCTACTTCTTGAAGAAGGCCGCCGCGGCCGCCGCCACGTCCTGCTTGTTCTTGATGGTGGCCTTCACGCGCACGATTTCTGCTTCCAGCGCCACGATGTAATCCTGCAGGTCACCGACGGACAGGCTGTTCAGGTCCAGGGGCTTGGCCGGCTTCTTTGTCGGCAGCAATTCGTCCAGATCAAATGCCATCGTGACCTCCCTCACTTTGTCTTGGCGCCATTCTGCGGTATCAGGCGGAAGACCGCAATTGCCGGACCTTGAACCAAGGAGAGCCCCCGTGACCCTGCCCCAGACCATGCGCGCCGTGGAGATCACCCAGCCCGGTGGGCCGGAGGTGCTGGTGCCTACCACCCGTCCCGTGCCGCAGCCGGCGGCGGGGGAAGTGCTGATCCGGGTGGCGGTGGCGGGTGTCAACCGGCCGGATGTGGTACAGCGCCAGGGGCTGTATCCACCGCCGCCGGGCGCCAGCGACCTGCCGGGCCTGGAAGTGGCCGGCACCATCGCCGCCATCGGCCCGGACGTCACGGGCTGGCAGGTGGGGGACACGGTCTGCGCCCTGCTGGGCGGTGGTGGCTATGCCGAATATGCCACGGCCCCGGTCGGCCAGTGCCTGCCCGTGCCTGAAGGTTTGGATATGGTTCAGGCGGCGGCCCTGCCGGAAACGGTGATGACCGTCTGGACCAACGTGTTCGAACGCGCCGGCCTGCTGCCTGGCGAAAGCCTGCTGGTCCATGGCGGGACCAGCGGCATCGGCACCATCGCCATCCAACTGGCCAAGGCGATGGGGGCCACGGTCTTTGCCACGGCCGGCGGGGCGGAGAAGGCGGCCGCCTGTGCGGCCCTGGGGGCTGACCACGCCATCGACTACAAGGCACAGGACTTCGTGGCCGTGGTGAAGGAAGCCACGGGCAAACGCGGGGTGGATGTGGTGCTGGACATGGTCGGCGGTGATTATCTGCCGCGCAATATCGATTGTCTGGCCATGGATGGACGCCATGTCTCCATCGCCTTTCTGCGCGGGCCCAAGGTGGAACTGAACCTGATGCCGGTGATGCTGAAGCGGCTGACCCTGACCGGGTCCACCCTGCGCGCCCGGTCGGCCGGTCAGAAGCGGGCCTTGGCGGCGGCCGTGCAGGAGAAGGTCTGGCCCTTGATCAGTGCGGGCAAGGTGCGCCCCGTCATCGCCGCCACCTTCCCCCTGGAACAGGCGGCCGATGCCCATCGGTTGATGGAAAGTTCCACCCATGTCGGCAAGATCATGCTGACACTGTGAGCGGTGAAGCGGTTTCAAAACCACCGGGATGCGAAAGAATCCCGTGGCTTGTACCGTTCCGGAACGGTATAGGAGAAGGGTCGTTGACTTGTCCGTCCGGTTGGCTGCGCGGGGCCCCTCCCGCGCGCGACGGGCGGCTTTTGCGTTCGCGGGTCATTTGACAGGTCATTTTCCGCCGGATTTTCCCGGCGAAGCGTTTCGAGGAGGAAGCATGGCACTGCCCCTGATGCCGAAGGCCACTGCCGTCTGGCTGGTCGAGAACACCAGTCTTACGTTCGAGCAGGTCGCGGAGTTCTGCGGCATGCACGAGCTTGAGGTGCAGGCCATCGCCGACGGCGAGGTTGCGGTGGGCATGGTCGGCCGTGACCCGATTGCCGGCGGTGAACTGACGGCGGCCGAAATCGCCCGTGTCGAGGCCAATCCCAACCTGAAGCTGAAGATGCGCGAGCAGGACCTGCCGCAGCCGGTCGCCCGCTCCAAGGGCCCGCGCTATACGCCGGTCACCAAGCGCGGCGACAAGCCGGATGCCATCGCCCATCTGCTGAAGGCCCATCCGGAATTGTCCGACGCGCAGATCTGCAAGCTGATCGGCACGACCAAGCCGACCATTGCCGCCGTGCGTGACAAGACCCACTGGAACGCCGCCAATATCAAGGCACGCAATCCCGTCCTGCTGGGCCTGTGCAGCCAGCGTGAACTGGATGCATCGCTGGAGAAGGCCCGCAAGGGCCGGCCGGAAGTCGAGACGCCGGATATGGACGCCATCGACGAGGATATGGACCCGACCTTGGCCGGGGACGAGGACGATACGGAAGAATAAGCGGACCTATCGGTTTCGCGTGGAATGGCCGGCCTCCAGATGGATGCCGGCCTTTTTCTTTTTGGGCGCCGTTACGATATCCTGCGCGTCGATCAATGCCAAACCAGGGGGATAGGGCATGACGCAATGGTTCTTCCATGATGGAGACAGCCGGGTGGGGCCGCTGGACGGGCAGGCCGCTCTGGATTATGTCCGCCAGCATCCCGACGCCTTCTGCTGGCGCAATGGCATGGGCGAATGGCTGCCCGTACGCGCCGTCGCCGACTTGTCGCCGCAGCCCGGCCCCTGGGGCGGGGCGGCCGGTGACCCGCCGCCCCCGCCGGGCGGCCGCCGTTCCCGCGCCGATGAGATTGACTTCAGGATCCATGGCCAGGAGATGCAGTTCGTCGAGATCGAACTGGATCCCGGCGAAAGCGCCATCGCCGAGGCCGGGGCCATGGTCTACAAGGATGCCAGCGTGGAGATGAACACCATCTTCGGCGATGGCAATGAAGGCGGCGGCTTCCTGGACAAGCTGATCGGGGCCGGCAAGCGCGTCATCACGGGCGAAAGCCTGTTCACGACAGTCTTTACCCAGGCGGGCCGGGGCAAGGCGCGCGTGGCCTTCTCCGCCCCCTATCCGGGTACGATCCTGCCGCTGAATCTGGCTGATCTGGGCGGTGAACTGATCTGTCAGAAGGACAGTTTCCTGGCGGCGGCCAAGGGCGTGTCCATCGGCATCCATTTCCAGCGCCGCATCCTGACGGGCCTGTTCGGCGGCGAAGGCTTCATCATGCAGCGACTGACCGGCGATGGCTGGGTCTTTGCCCATGTCGGCGGCACCATCATGGAACGGCAACTGGCGCCGGGTGAGGTGCTGCATGTCGATACGGGCTGTGTCGCTGCCTTCACGCCCGATGTGGATTTCGATCTGGTGCAGGTCGGCGGGGTGAAGTCGGTGCTGTTCGGCGGGGAAGGGCTGTTCTTCGCCACGCTGCGTGGGCCGGGTCGCGTCTGGATCCAGTCGCTGCCCTTCTCCCGTCTGGCCGGCCGCATGCTGTCGGCCGCCATGCCGGGGGCGAACAAGGGTGAAGGCAGCGTGCTGGGACCGCTGGGCGATATCGTCATGGGCAACAGGAAGTGATGCGCCCGGGGCCGGGGCGCGTGGCGCATCCCGGCCCCCAGCCTTATCCAGGGTGAACCATGTCTTCCGGCCGGACCCAGGTGCGGAACTGCTCCTCCGTCAGCAGGCCCAGCGCCAGGCCCGCCTCAAGCAGGGTCGTGCCCTCATGATGTGCCTTCTTGGCGATCCTGGCGGCATTGTCATAGCCGATATGGGGGTTGAGTGCCGTGACCAGCATCAGGCTCTCCCCCATCAATCGGCGGATGCGGTCGGTATTGGCGGTGATGCCGACGACGCAATTCTCTGCAAAGGACCGGCTGGCATCGCCGATCAGCTTGATGGACTGCAACAGGTTGTAGATCAGCACGGGCTTGAAGACGTTCAGCTCGAAATGGCCCGTGGCGCCGGCATGGGTGATGGTGACATGGTTGCCCATCACCTGGGCACAGACCATGGTCATGGCCTCTGACTGGGTCGGGTTGACCTTGCCGGGCATGATGGAACTGCCGGGCTCGTTCTCCGGCAGGCTGATCTCCCCGATGCCGCTGCGCGGGCCGCTGCCCAGCAGACGGATATCATTGGCGATCTTCATCAGCGACACGGCCACGGTATTCATTGCGCCTGATGCCTCCACGATGCTGTCATGGGCGGCCAGGGCTTCGAACTTGTTGGGGGCGGTGACGAAGGGCAGGTCGGTGATACGCGCCACCTCCACCGCAAAGGCCACGTCGAAGCCGACGGCACTGTTCAGCCCCGTACCCACGGCCGTGCCGCCCTGGGCCAGACGCAGCAGGGCCGGCAGCACGGCCTTCACCCGGTCGATGCCATAGGCCACCTGTTGCGCATAGCCGCCGAATTCCTGACCCAGTGTCATGGGCGTGGCGTCCTGCAGATGCGTGCGCCCGATCTTCACGATGGGCGCGAATTCCGCTGCCTTGGCGGCCAGTGCCGCATGCAGCTGTTCCAGCGCCGGCACCAGATCATGATAGATGCGCTCGGCCGCTGCGATATGCATGGCGGTCGGGAAACTGTCGTTGGAGCTTTGCCCCCGGTTCACATGGTCGTTGGGATGGACAGGCTTCTTCGACCCGACCTGCCCGCCCAGCAGTTCAATGGCGCGGTTGGAGATGACCTCGTTGGCATTCATGTTGGTCTGGGTGCCGGACCCGGTCTGCCAGACCACCAGCGGGAAATGGTCGATCAAGGTGCCGTCGATCACCTCGTCCGCGGCGCGCATGATGGCATCCGCCAGACCGGGATCCAGTTGGCCCAGCGTCACATTGGCCCGCGCGGCGGCCTTTTTCACGATGCCCAGTGCGCGCACCAGCGGCGGCGGCATACGTTCCCCGCCGATCTTGAAATTCTGCAGCGACCGTTGGGTCTGTGCCCCCCAATAGCGGTCGGCCGGAACCTCTATGGGACCGAAACTGTCGGTTTCGATGCGGATGTTGGCGGCCATCGCCCCGTTCCCCTGTTGCCGGATAGGGGGTCGACGGTAGCAGATGGCCGGGCGCGCGTCGCCGGTCTCAACCGAATTGCGACTTCCATTCCCGGAGCTGGCGCTCCGCTTCGTCCGACCCGGCCAGGATTTCCACCATGCGCAGGCTGTTGAACATCTGCCGCTGCGCTTCCGGTCCCAGCTTGCCGTCCCGCGTGCGGGGGGCCGCCCGCATATTGTTCAAGGTCGTCGACACGATATGCTGGCGTGCCTCGGTGATCTTGGTCGTCACCTCGCGCTGGATGCCCAGCGCATTGGCCAGCTTGGACGAGCGGCGCAGGGCCATGGCCAGCTGTTCGGCCTTTTGTATCGACTCGTCACTGGGCAGGCCGTCGGGCTGGCTGAACAGGGCATCGTGCAGGTTCTTGTCCACATCGGCGCAGATGTTTTTCAGGACGAACTGCCCGATTTCGGCGCGTGCATTCTTGACCTTGGAGCTGATGTCCTTGTCACGCAGGTTCTGGACCGTGTCATTGACAGAATTCAGACCGTCGGTCAGACGCTCCGCGGCGGCGGCCAGGCTGGCGGGGTCGCCGGAGATGTGCGGGTTCTCCCGATCGAAATCGGAGGTCTGGCGCAGCAGGTTGCCGACGACATAACCGGACATTTCCCGTGTCAGCGTCTCCTTCTCCGCCACCGTGCCGCCCAGCCGCACCTCGGCCAGCATGCGCAGCAATTCGCCAGGACGCTGCATGCGGGAGGCCAGGACCAGCAGCAGGGGCTGGGTCAGCGAAACATCCTCCTTGCCGAGCTCAATCAGGGCCGTGCGGATGATCTCTACGTGTGACTCGGCCAGATCCAGGATCGGTTTGGGCGGCAGGGCGGCCTTCAGCTTCTCCACCCGGCCGGCAACGACCAGGATCTGACGCATGGTGGCCAGCTGGCGCTGCACATCATCGTCGCGGCCGAACAGCGAAATCTTGAATTTCAGATTATTCTGGCACTCGTCGATGACCTCGCCCAGCGCACGCACGCCCTCGTCCCACAGCGGCTGGCACAGGACGGCGATGGCGGCCCCGTCGCGGTAATCGACCAGCGACACTTCCCGGTGCACCTCGTGCATCAGGCTGGTGGGCAACCGGTCCTTCACGGCACTCCAGCAAGGCGACAGCGTGGTCCGGCAGATGCGGTTGAGGCGCCGGCTGTAATGGTCGGCGTCGTCCAGCAGATCTTCCACGGGCAGGAAGAACAGGCGCGACAGGGCAGGTCGCCGCGGCGGGCGCAGGGTGACCAGACGGGGGCGCATCGCCTCAAATGCCTGCGAAACCTCGGGCTTGTCGCCCACCTGCTCCAGCAGGCGGTAGATCTGCAGCAGCTTGCGGTCAGGCAGGCGCGATGCATGGGCGGCCAGGGCCTGCCACTCGGTGGATTTTTGCGGATTGGTCGGCGTGGTGGGTTTGGTGTTCATGCCGCTTGCCCTCAACCCATCGCCGCTTTCAGGGCTTCAAGGCGCATCACGGCATCCATGTCCAGCACGCCGGTGCGCCAGTCCTGATTGACGCGCACCCATTTTTTCTGCATGCGCGCGATCGCCTCCAGATCCAGCTGGTCGGTGGCGTGGCTGATTTCCTCCCGCGGGATCAAGGGCAACAGGCGCGAGATATCGGTGATTGTCGTCTGGCGGGTGGCCGCCGGTTCGTCCTTCACGCTGTCCCACATGGCAATCAGGAATTCCCAGCCATCCAGCAACCAGGAAATGCGGGCGACGAATTCCTGAATGGATTTCAAAAGATTCGGGGCATCATTCACGATCTGCCGGGCGTCGCGGCAGGCGGCGTCCAGCTTGCTGATGCGCTGGCGGGCCAAGGTCAGCGTATGGTTGGCCACGGTGGAAACATAGGCACCCAGCATGGCCATGTCAGACGGGTCCGTGTCGGCAAAAAGCTGTGTGGTCTGGGCGAAGGCCTGCAGCCTGTCTGCCAGCGCGCGCAGACGACCGCCCTTCGGCGCCTGTGGCAAGCCGACGGGAGACACGGCCTCGCCCAGCTCATCCACGCGCATGGTCATGTCTTCTGGGGCGATATCGACCATATGCGCCACCTTGGCCAGCGCCTGGCGGGCGACGCGCTTGCTGTCGTCCGCCGTCATGCCGGGGCGCAGCAGGTCGGCGGCGCTGATGCCCACCAGCTTCAACAGCTCCGTTACCAGAATGAACTGGGTCAGCACCAGATATTGCGCATCCTGTTCCAGCAGCGTGGCAGCCTTGGTCGCCGCGCCGGGGCCGCATACGCCGGTCGCCTGGACGGTCAGGGCGCAGGTGCGGATCTGTTCGGGCGAATGCATTTCCAGCTGCTCGATCTCTTCGAACAGCAGCCGATCGTGCAGGGTCAGGGTCATGACGCTGGGCAGCCCTTTCCAGGGCAGCACATAGGTTCCCTTGCCGGCGGTAAAATTGGGCAGCAGGAACTCGAATCGATCATTCTGGTCCCGGCGCAACCGGGCCTGGCTCAATAACGGGGTGGTGAAGGGAACAGTGACGCCGCGTTCCTCGAACGTGGCGGGGGCGAACTCCTCCGTCATGCTCCGGGCCTTGCGGCCGATATCGCTTTGATCCGTCATGTCCGGCCGGCCCGTCTCGTCCCTAGATCTTCCATCGGCATATAAATGGTTATATGTCGAATTTTAGATAGTTAGAACGATTTCCGTGCCGCGGGAATGAGGATTTCAAGGTGGCGGGATCGCAGCACAGGGGTGCTGCCCGCGGCACCTTGACCCGTGGTCGGGCGGGTGCCTACATTTGCGGTCGACAGGCGGTCCGTTCCCGGGGACCGTACCCGAAACCTTCTCCCACCGAGGGACACATGGCCGATATCATCAATGTCACCGATAGCAGCTTCGAAAGCGACGTACTGAAGGGCGATGGCCCGATTCTCCTGGATTTCTGGGCGGAATGGTGCGGCCCCTGCAAGATGCTGGCCCCCAGCCTGTCGGAGCTGGCGTCCGAACTGGATGGCAAAATCTCCATCGCCAAGCTGAATATCGATGAGAATCCGACGGTGCCCAGCCGGTTCGGCGTGCGCGGCATCCCGACGCTGATGATCTTCAAGGATGGCCAGGTAACGGCCACGAAGATCGGTGCCCTGCCGAAGTCGCAGCTGAAGAGCTGGATCGAGCAGAACCTCTGACCCGTCCCGTCGTCAGATGGCAAGGGCCGGTCCTGCGCAGGGGCCGGCCCTTTTCATTCAATATCGGCCTAGTGCCGCCGCCGCGCAGGGAAGAGGATGCGGTGCAGGCGGGTGACGGCCGTGTCAAAAAACCGGTCGGGACGCATCAGCAGCTTGGTGATCAGGTTGCCCGGTGACAGCCGCGGCACGGAATCGATCATCTGGGCCAGCCGCGGATAACGCAAGGCACGGTCCATCCAGCGAACCGCCCGACGGTCGACGGGCAGGGGGCTCGGCAACCCGAAAAGTTCGGACAGCAATGTCAGATGGGCGGCGGCATAGGGGGCCCAGGCCGGCTCTTGCAGCGTATCAGCCAGATGGCCGGGCACGGAGCCGCCGAACAGCATCGACAACAGGCGCACCACGTCCAGTGCCTTCATCAGCGGCATCAGGCCCGTGCGCATGGCCGGGATCGACATGGTGGTGGACTGTACCATTGCATGCAGCACGCGTTCGCTGTCGCCAAGCCGGCCGATGCGCAGCCCCTCCCAGTCCAACCAGATGATGCCGGCGGCCGCCCGTTCGTCCGGCAGCATGCCGCGGTGTGCGGGGTCAATGACCGAGCGGTGCGTTTCGACCGCGACGGGGGTCTTCTTGCGTATGCGGGGGGCGAAATGGTGGGCGTCGGCCCATTCCGCGTCGGATGTGCTGTCGGGCACGCTGTAGCCGATGGCGTGCAGAGCGTCGATTGCCTTGCGCTGGTCGGCAGGATCGACAATCCACATGTCGATATCCAGCATCATGCGGTTGCTGTCCGCCCAGTCCGGTCTGGCCAGTTCCACCGCCCCCTTCAACCAGACCGGCGTCACGTTCGCCTGGTTCAGGGCTGCCGTCACTTCCCGCATCTGCTCGCGCATGCGGTGCAGCCGCTGGCGATGCAATCCACGCAGCGTTGACAGAAGGTCGCGTGCGGGATCCGGGGCGCTGTCCCACAAGCCATGCCGGTGCAAGGCCGCTTCCAGTTCCAGCATCATCATGTGCCGGTCCGCCAGTTCAACAAGCGTCGGCCAATCTTCCGCCTCCGGCGCCGGGGCGGTACCCGGAGGCGTCAGGGGCGAGACCAGACGGCAAAGCAGCCGCTGCAGGGCCAAACGGCTGGTTGGCATCAGGCGTCTCCTGCCAGCATCGCTTCCAGCAGAGGTTGAGCCGATTGCAGGTCGCCATAGGTCAGGCGGAATATCGGCAACTCCTCCAAATAGGCGAACAGACTCTGCAGCAGATCGGCTTCCAGATGGTCGCCGGTGGTGATCCCGCTGGCGGAGAGCAGCGTCAGGCCTTCCTGCAGGTCGATCGGCACCGCTGTCGCCGGGCTGCCTGCCTCATAGCGGGGGAAGACGATGGCACGAACCTTTCGTGACGATGTGGTCCAGGGTATCTGGCGATGGCGTGGCAACGGCATGTAACGGGCATCGCGGGCCGCGCATGGGATGACCGGCTGCGCCATCAGGGATGGATAATGTGCAGCAAGGATGGGCCAGGACCCGTTTTTGACAGCCAGGGCCGTCGGGAATGGCAGTGCCAGAAGCCCGTTCCGCCCGGCAGCCAGCCCGATGATGTCGTCGCCACCAAAATACCAGCCGTGACTGGCCAGCCATCCGGTCAACGTGCTTTTCCCGGCACCGGAAATGCCCGGCAGGACAATGCAGCCGCCATCCTTGCCGACCAGACCCGCATGCATGATGGCCAGAAGGGACTGGTCTGCGGCGTAGGCAGCACGGACCAGTTCGTGCAGGAATCGGCTTAGCATCTCCGTATTGTCGGTGGACCAAAGCCATTGGTCGTCATTTCTCACCCAGACCCGTTGACCATCCGTCATCAGAGCGAGGTCATGGGCAGGCAGCGGCCCGGTTTCTGGCCCTGCGATGATCATCATCCCGGACAGGATGTGCCGGAGCCGACGGGTCATGTCCTGGAAGGAGGGCGGACCGTCCTGCCCGATATGACAGGAAACAGTTTTTCCTGAGGGCAGAAGCAGGCGGTGGCTGATCACCGGGCCGTCGGGCGGCGCGATCCCGTCGGTGGGCGGGTGAACATTGCCGTAGGGCGCAACATCAGGTTCCATGCGGCGCAATTGCAGTGCGGCGCCGTCCTCATCAATCCATTCAAGCGCGCGCCAGCCGGCAAGACAGGCGCCGACATCCAGTTCGATGATCGACCGCTCCACCCCGTACAAGTCAGCCAGCGTCAGGCACAGGTCGTCCTGCGATAAGCCGCCATCTTCAAGCAGGTGCCAGATAGTTGCCGCGGTCGCATTGAGGATGTGCAACTCCCGGCTGACATTGTCGATGACGGCCAGATGATCAGCGAGCGGCCATGTTGAAAAACGCCTGATGGTCTTCTTTGGCACGGATCTGGGCTTTGACTAAAAAATTTAGAAAGCCGTTTCCTGTCGAAAGTGGGCCTCGCGGTCCGGACGGGAAACGGCATCCAGGATAAACCGCAGGCAGATCATCCGCAGTTGCTGCAGGGCGCGGCATCAACCTTCAACGTGATGAGGGTCACCGGTGCGGCATAGGCGAGGGCCTTGCCGGCCCGAACCAGCGCAGCGCGACGGTGCATGTCGGTTGACTTTTCCTTGTCGTTGCCGGTTTTCATGTTGTCTTTCATAAGTTTGCGAATCCTCTGTTAATCAATCGGCGTGCCGGGGTAAGGGGGCCCTGAAGGCGGTCAGGACCCGCTGTGGAGGCATTGCCCAGTCTGATCGTGGGTGGTCAGTCCGGCGCAATGTTGTGACAGCAGAAATATTCCGGGCTGGGTCCGCGGTGATGGTGCAACCCCTTTGGCTGCGCTCTCGCTCAGTAATGCGAGCTTCAGCCCCGAATTCAGCCCACATGCTGAAATTTCGCATGCCGCATTGCCGATATCAACTGCAATCTAAGGGTGAGCGGCGGCGCTTGTCGTTCTTCCCGGCTTGCGCGTCGAGGCAGGGGCAATCGGCGACGGCAGCATCGTCACCGTCCGCCAGTCCGCACGCGCGGCACCGTGCCTTCAGCTGCCGGCTCTGGCTTCCACCGCCATAATGGCCAGCGTTGCCGGCGCCAAATAGGCGACGGATTTTACGGCCCCGACCAGAACGGCGCGTCGCTTGGATAGCGCTGCCGCCTCACTTCCCGGTTCTATCGGGTCGCCGTCTTCGGCGCAACGATAGACGTGGCGCGTCTCGCCTTGCTCTGCGTTCCGCATTCAGCTCTCCCTGATCAGCCGTCCGCGCTTGTCGCGTGGGCCTGTATGGTCAATGCAGTCAGCGTGATCGGCGCAACATAGGCAGCCGCCTTCAGCGTCCGGACCAGCGTGGCGCGGCGGTCAAGGTCCACCTTCGGCCCGGAGTTGCTGTCGTCGACTGTTTCGGTTCTGCCGGTATCCATGTCGTCACCTTTCCACTGGCGCACAGTTCTGTCGCGTTCCTGATCAGGGCGGCGGGACAGAAGTGGCATGGGCCTCAACATTCAGCAGGGCAATCGTAGCGGGGGCTACGTACGCGACCTTGCCCAATCGTACCAGGGCGGCCCGACGCCGAGGATCAATCTCGGACGGGGTGGCAGGCCCCGGGGCCTCTTGGGATTGTTGCACTGGTCGCACCATCAAGCCGCTGGAAACTACAAGAATTACCCAGCCATGCTAGTTTTGATTGTGTGGGCGTGTCAATATTTCCAGCGTGCCGGTTGCGTTATTGGTTGTCCGTCAGCACATGCCCCGCCAGATAAAGGGAGCCGCAAATCAGCAGCCTTGCCGGCCTTCCGCTGTCGGCATGGGTGGTCAGATCGCCCACCGCTGACGCGACATCCGGGCTGGCGGTGGCGTCGATCCCGGCTTGGCGGGCGAACTCAGCCGCGTCCTCGGCCGACACGCTGTTGATTTCATCGGGAATGGCGACGGCGCGCAGACGGCGGATATAGGGGGCCAGGGGGGACAGGAAATCCAGGGGCCGTTTGCTGCCCAGCATCCCGAACACCAGATCCAGATCGTAACCATCACCGGCCCACCGGGCCAGTTGCATGGCCAGCACCTCTCCCGCGCTGTCATTATGGCCACCGTCCAGGTACAGGTCCCAGCCGTGGGGAAGCAGTGCTGGCAGGGGGCCGCGGGTCAGCCGTTGCAGACGGGCGGGCCATTCGACCCGGGTCAATCCGACCCGGATCGCATCGGCGCTGATCGTCAGCGGCAGATGGGCCGTGGCGGCGATGGCCAGCCCGGCATTGTGGATCTGATGGGCGCCCATAAGGCCCGGCGGTGGCAGGTCCAGATCGCGGGTCGCGTCCTTGAATCGGAAGCCATCGGCGGTGGGTACGGAAGACCAGTCCCGGCCGTACAGTGACAGTGGTGCTGAAAGGGAATCGGCCCGGTCGGTGAAGACCTGTGTCACCACGGGATCGGGTTGAGGACTGGCCAGGACCGGGCACCCTTGCTTGATGATGCCGGCTTTCTCACCCGCGATCTCTGCCAGCGTCGGCCCCAGAAACTGCGTATGATCCAGGGAGATGCGGGTCAGCAGACTGGCCGCCGGACGGTCGATGACGTTGGTCGCGTCCAGACGTCCGCCCAGTCCCACTTCCAGCAGCAGCAGGTCGGCCGGCATGCGGGAAAAGGCCAGGAAGGCGGCGGCCGTTGTCACCTCGAAAAAGGTGATCGGCTCGCCGGCATTGGCGTCTTCCACCTCCTCCAGCAGATCGGCCAGTTCATCATCGCTGATCAACTGTCCCGACAGCCGGATTCGTTCGTTGAAACGGACCAGATGCGGAGAGGTGTAGACATGCACGCGATAACCCGCGGCTTCGGCAAAGGCGCGCAGAAACGCCACCGTGCTGCCCTTGCCGTTGGTGCCGGCGACGTGCACGGTGGGGGGAAGGCGTCGTTCGGGGTGCCCCAGTTTCGCCAGCAGCCGTTCGATCCGGCCCAGCGACAGGTCGATGACCACCGGATGCAATTGCCGCATCCGATCCAGCGCCGCCGCCAATCGGGGGGCGGCAGGGACCAGCGGCCGGGCCTTGATCATTATTGGTAGCCCGCCCCACCCTGGATGGCGCTGACAGCCGGTCCCTTGCGGGATGTGCCGGGACGGTCGCCGCCACGGCCGATCTTCACCACTTCCGCGCTGGGGCCGGGACGGCGCAGCAGGTCGATGATGCGGGCCAGGGTATTCCGCAGCTCCTTGCGGTGGACAACCATATCCACCATGCCATGGTCGCGCAGATATTCCGACCGCTGGAACCCTTCGGGCAGCGTCTCGCGGATCGTGCTTTCAATGACGCGGGCGCCGGCAAAGCCAATCTGCGCGCCCGGTTCGGCGATATGGATGTCGCCCAGCATGGCGAAGCTGGCTGTCACGCCGCCCGTCGTCGGGTCGGTCAGCAGCACGATATAGGGCAGGCCGGCCTCCTTCACCATTTCCACGGCGATGACGGTACGCGGCATCTGCATCAGCGACAGGATCGCCTCCTGCATGCGCGCCCCGCCCGATGCCGGGACGGCGATCAGCGGCACCTGCTGCAACACGGCCAGACGGGCGGCGGCCAGCAGGCCTTCACCCACGGCCATGCCCATGGACCCGCCCATGAAGTTGAAGTCGAAGGCGGCGACCACGGCCCCCTGGCCGTTGATCTTGCCATGGGCGACGACGATAGCGTCCTGGCGGCCGGTCTTCGTCTGCGCTTCCTTCAGACGGTCGGTATAGCGCTTCTGGTCGCGGAACTTCAGCGGATCGACCACGACCTTTGGCAGTTCGATCGTCTGATAGCCGGGGTCCAGCAGCATCTTCAGCCGCCGCACCGGATCCAGACGCATATGGTGGCCGCAATGCTGGCAGACATGCAGTTGCTCCTCCAGATCGCGGTGGAACAGCATGGCGCCGCAGGACGGGCACTTGTGCCACAGATTATCCGGGACCTCCTTCTTGGAGACGAGGGCCTGGATCTTGGGTTTGACGAAGTTGGTCAGCCAGTTCATGGGGTACCTTCAAGGCGGGACAGGATCCCGCTGAGTATGGTCGCAATCACCTTCACGTTTGGCTTCGTCTCGATGAGACTGCCATGGGCAATGGCGTTACGATCCTCATATAGCGCTTTGACAGTTGCGTAATCCGGGGACCCCTTGTCCGTCAACAGTGCCAATCGACGAAGGAAGTCCATTTTTCGGACATCAATGATCGTCCAGACACGTCGATCGGTGGGAACGGAGCTTTGCCGCCCCTCAGCGGCCCGGGCCAGAGCCAACTCCGTCACCAAGTGTTCAAACCGGGCAAACAACATAAAGAAATAGGCATTAGCTGTAATCTTCGACAGCATGTAAGGTTCATCGAAGCCGACACCATTGTACGCAGTGGACGATACGTCAATCCTGGTCCGCATCGCATCGTCAGCGATTTCATGGGCATCGGTGATGGCTTTAAACGGACTCAACGCAGGCTCTTCAAAATCGACTGGAAGGATTCCTTTGTAAGCGGTCGCAGAAACTCGCCATGCTGTGTGTAACGCCAGTCCGGGGCGCCTAGTTGACCAATATCCGCTAACGTCTCGTGAAAATCATTGGAAAAAATCCACACTTGGCCGCGTGTCCCGATGACCCAACGCGCGTCGGGCCACACGGACAACCAACCCTGATCCGTCTTTGATCGAAGCCTAATTTCTGCTGCCAACCGTGCGGCATCGCCCTCGGGCCGCTTTTCAATTAGAAGCATTGGCAACACAACGGGTTCATTGATACCGACTAGCTGCATCTTGTGTTCCAGCTTTTCGGTTTCAGCCACTAGGCAGTCAATGCCAGGCACCTCGATCGACCACTGGCGCAACTGTTCCATCAGGTCAGCCAGGCGCGCCTTCCAGTCGATGATATCCGCCTCCACCTCCGCCCGTATCGGGGGCGGGGGAAGGTGTGTGTAATCATCATCAAACGCATAAGCCATGGCACACCTCGCGGGTCCAGGTGCCTCACCCCCGGGCGTTGCGCACGCCCTGGGCCAGCGCCTGCACGAAGCCTAGCACATTGTCCACCAGCCCGGCAGTGGGCTTGCCCTCGGCGTCCAGGTTGGCCTCAACCTGGCGGACAATGGCGCTGCCGACCACGGCGGCGTCGGCCACGCGGGCCACGGCAGCCGCCTGGTCGGGGGTGGAGATGCCGAAGCCGACGGCCAGCGGCAGGTCGGTATGGCGGCGCAGGCGGGTGATCGCCTCGTCAATCGCGGCGCTGCTGGCGCTGGCGGCACCGGTGATGCCGGTGACCGACACGTAATAGACAAAGCCCGACGTATTGGCGAGCACGGAAGGCAAGCGCTGATCGTCCGTGGTCGGGGTGGTCAGGCGGATGAAACTGACGCCGGCACGGCAGGCCGGCTCGAACAACTCCTGGTCCTCTTCCGGCGGCAGGTCGACAACGATCAGGCCATCGACGCCGGCAGCCTTGGCGTCAACCAGGAACCTTTCGACACCATAGGCGTAAATGGGATTGTAGTAGCCCATCAGGACCAGCGGCGTGTCCTGGTCTTGCGTGCGGAAGGCCCGGACCAGTTCCAGCGTGCGGGTCATACGGGCGCCGGCCTTCAGGGCGCGCAATCCCGCCGCCTGGATGGCCGGACCGTCGGCCATCGGGTCGGTGAAGGGCATGCCCAGTTCGATAATGTCGGCCCCGGCGGCCGGCAGCCCCTTCAGCAGGGCCAGACTGGTTTCATGATCGGGATCGCCTGCGGTGATGAAGGTGACAAGGCCGCCGCGGCCCTGCTCCTTCAAAGCGGCGAAACGACGGTCGATGCGGCCGGAGGTCGGGGCGGCTTGGATCGGGGCGCTGGTCATGCGAGGGGCTTCCAAACTGCGGTCAAAAAGGCGGCGCACCATAGACGCTGTCATGGTGCTAAACAACGCCACTTTACGCGCGTCGGCCCGGCGTGGATCACCCCCACTATGCGCTTCGGCCTAAGCCGGGCTCCGACGATGAAACAGCTTCACCCTGTGCGGACAAGGGCGTTAACTGCACGGGACGATATGGTTGAGGCAGGCGGATTTGCAGGACAGTTTCGACCATGGATTGGTGAGGGGCGAACTGGCGGCGGCCAATCCGGCGAACCCGTCGCGGGCCGTCGTCTGGCTGGCGCTGACGGCTTTGCTGGTGGCACTGGGCCTGTTCGGGGTGGAGATGTTCCTGGGCCGGGCTCGCGTCATGGACCGGGCCGTCACCGATGTCCGCGCCACCTCCGATCAACTGGCCGAACATGCGGCCCGGCTGATGGGGGCCCACGCCCTGATTCTGCGCAACGCCGAATGGCTGGTCCGCAACCAGGGCTGGGACACGGTGGCCAACACCCCCCGCGTCTACGAATGGCTGCGCGATCTGGCGGGAGAGGCGCCGGAGGTTCAGAGCTACTGGCTGGTCGACGTTGATGGTCGCGTCCGCATCACGACCTTCCGCTGGCCGGTTCCCGCGTTGAACGTCGCCGACCGTGATTACTTCGCCCCGCATGAAGGCGGGCTGGTCGGCCCCTATGTCACCGGCCGCCTGATCGGGCGGCTGAATCCGGAAGTGTTCTTTGCCCTGTCACGGCGCATCGAAAGTCGTGAGGGAAAATTCCTGGGTGTGGTGCAGGTATCGCTGCGGCCCGCCTATTTCGAGGCATTCTATGCCTCCATTGCCGTGCGGCCCGACACGGAGGTGATGCTGGTCCGCGATGATGGAGAGGTCCTGGCCCGCCACCCATCCCCGGAATCATCAGAGGCGGCGCTGGGTAATGTCGCCGCCCTGGTTGCTCAACGGGCGCCGTCGACGGGCCTGATGACGGCACATTCACCGTTTGACGGCAAGGAACGGCTCTATGCCGTGGCCGATGTGGATCGTGTGCCGGTCCGGGTCGTCTATGGTGTCGCGACGGCAGAACTGGAGTCCGAGTGGGCTTGGACGGCGCTGGGCCATTTCAGCTTCGCCATGATCGCCACCCTGCTGCTGTTGCCGCTGGCGCTGGTGGCCTTGCGCCAGACGCGGCAGGCCGAACAGGCACAGGGGCTTCTGCGCACCAGCAACGCGGCGCTGGAAGCCCGCGTGCGGGAACGCACGGCGCACCTGGACACGGCCCTGGACGATCTGCGCCGCAGCGAGGAACGGTTGAGCCGGCTGTTCAACACGGCCCCCGTGGCGATCATGGAGATCGGACCGGACGGGCGCTACACGGATGTCAACGCGGCGGCTGAACGTATCCTGGGCCTGTCGCGATCGGCCATCATCGGCGTTCGCCACGATGCGGCATTGTGGCATGCGACGGGCCTGGACGGCCGGCCGCTGGCCACGGTGGACTACCCGACCGCCCGCGCCCTGGCGGGTGAAGAGGTACGCGACGGCGAATATGCCCTGCGCGATCCCAAGACGGGCGCGCGGCAGATATTGTCGGTGAATGCCGCGCCCATCCGGGACGATGATGGCCGGATCATCGGCTGTACGGCCACCGCCATGGATGTGACGGGCCGGTACGAGGCGGAGGACCGCCAGCGCCTGCTGATGCGCGAGGTGGACCACCGGGCCAAGAATGCGCTGGCCGTGGCCCAGGCCGTGGTCAGGCTGAGCCGCGCCGACAGCATCGACGCTTTCGTCCATGCGGTGGAGGGGCGCATCTCCTCCCTGGCCCGTTCCCACAGCCTGCTGGCACAGGCCTCCTGGGTTGGAGCCGACCTGGAACGGCTGATCGAGGATGAAGTTCTGTCCTTTACTGCCGATAATGGACGCCTGACCGTGCGCGGGCCGCGGGTCAAGCTGGGGCCCGACATGGTGCAGTCATTGGGCCTGGTGTTCCATGAATTGGCGACCAATGCTGCCAAGCATGGGGCCCTGTCGACCCCTGGGGGCCAGGTGACGGTCGACTGGTCGGTGCGGCGCAATACGCTGGAACTGACCTGGACGGAGACAGGGGGACCGCCCCTTTTCGGTCCGCCGACGCGTCAGGGGTTCGGCTCAACCCTGCTGAGCCAGGTGTTGCATCATCAGCTTGGTGGCAAGATCGAGATGGCGTGGGAAAGTCAGGGATTGCGTTGCAACCTTACCCTGCCCCTGGGCGTGACGCCGGTCTGATACCAGTGTCACGCAATCGCCGGGACCTACATCCGCAGGCTTGGCTACGCCGCATGAGCGGCGCGGCGTCAGCGGCGGACCATCAGGAAGGCCAGGATGGCCGTGGTTGCCGAGACATTAAGTGACTGCACCCAGCCGCTGCCGGCGATGGTGACCAGTTCGGTGCAGGCGGCCTGACTGGCGGGCGGCATGCCCTGTTCCTCGTTCCCCATGACCACGGCCACGGGCTTGCCCCCTGGCTGGCGCGACAGGTCGGAGAGCGCCGGGAACGGCCCCAGGGCTGTGCCGATGGTGCGATAGACCTGTCCCAGCGTCTTCAATGCCGCGGCAAAATCCGTCGCCCGGTGCAGATTGACATATTCGAACCCACCTTCGGCCACGCGATACGCGGCCTCGGAGGGCAGGGCCTGGGCCGGATGATCAGAGATGATGATGCGTTCGATGCCGAAAAATGCGGCTGTGCGGATGATGGCGCCCAGATTATGCGGGTTCGACACACCGTCCAGCAGCAGCAGGGGGTTGCCTGCCGCCGCCCAGCCCTTGGCCAAATCCAGGCTGTAGGGAAGGATCGGGCGCGGGGCGGCTTCCGCGATGATGCCGCCATGCATGGCGGAGCCGCCGATCTTCTCCAGCTCCGCCCCCGGCACCATCCGATAGGGTTTGCGGGCGGCTGCCAGCATGGCGCAGAAGGGGCCGGCCGCGTCCTTCAACCGCTCGTCATAATAAAGCTTCTCCACCCGGTCCGGTTCGCGCGCGAACAGGGCGGCCACGGCGGGAAGACCCGCGATGCGGAACGGCTTGCGTCGGCCCTTGCCCGCAACCGGCGGCGCGACCTTGGGCTTCAGCGACAGGGTGGGGCGGTTGCTCATCGGATCAGGCCGCGAAGAAGGTCAGCCAGGTCAGCATGATGGCACCCAGCGCGATGCGATACCAGGCGAAGGGGGCGAAGCCGTGGCGGCCCACGAAATTGACCAGCCACCGGACCACCAGCAGGGCCGACAGGAAGGCGACCGCGAACCCGATGGCGATCAGCCCGATATTCCCCACCTCCAGTACCGCCCGGTTCTTATACAGGTCGTAGGTTGCGGCCCCCAGCATGGTGGGGATGGCGACGAAGAAGCTGAACTCCGCGGCGGCCTTGCGCTCCACCCCCATCAGCAGCGCGCCGATGATGGTGGCACCCGACCGCGAGACGCCGGGTATCATGGCCAGACACTGGGCAAAGCCGATGGCCAGCGACAATTTCGGCGGAAAAGCCTCAACGGCGAAATGCTGGGGACGGGGCACCAGCCGTTCCGCCGCCAGGATGGCGATGCCGCCGACAATCAGGGCGACCGACACGACCGTGGGGTTGAACAGCACGCTTTTGATATAGGAATGTGCCAGGGCGCCGATGACGGCCGCGGGCAGGAAGGCCAGCAGGATGGCGGCCGTGAAACGGTAACTCTCGCCATTGCCCTGGGTCAGGCCACGCACCACCCCCCACAGTTTGCCGAAATAGACCAGAAGGATGGCCAGGATGGCGCCCAACTGGATCACGACCTTGAACAGATCCTCTGCCTGGCCCTTGAAGCCCAGCATCTCGCCCAGCAGAATCAGATGGCCGGTGGAAGAGACGGGAATGAACTCCGTCAACCCTTCCAGCAGGCCCAGAAGGACGGCGTCGAGATATTGGGCGAGGTCGGTCAAGATCGGCTTCCATGACTGGGCGCGGCTGCCGGCCTTATAGCAGTGCGACGCCGGGGCTGCGAGGGCCATGGTGGCGGCTCCTTGTCACGTTCATGTGACAAGAGATGGTGCCGTGTGGGCACGGGGGCGGGAAAATTCAACCCCAACCACAAGATAATGCGCAATCCGTAGCGGCAATGCAGATACGCCCTTCCATGCCGGCCCTTAGATTTCATATGATCGTCGGGTGCGTAAGAGGGACATATCAAGTGATCGTTAACCGCCATGTCTGAGGATGAGAAGAACGGTAATGGAGGGTCGGCGACGGGTGTGGCCATCAAGGCCAAGCCCAAGACGAAAAAGCCTTCCATGTACAAGGTTCTGATGCTGAACGACGACTACACCCCCATGGAGTTCGTCGTGCATGTGCTGGAACGCTTCTTCAACAAGAATCGGGACGAAGCCACCCGGATCATGTTGAATGTTCATCGGCGTGGTGTCGGCGTTTGCGGCGTGTTCACCTATGAGGTGGCGGAGACGAAAGTGGCCCAGGTCATGGACTTCGCCCGCCAGCACCAGCACCCGTTACAGTGCACCCTGGAAAAGGATTAGCGCATTATGCTGTCGCGGAATCTCGAACAGACGCTCCACCGGGCCCTGGCCAACGCCAATGAACGGCGTCACGAGTACGCGACGCTGGAACATCTGCTGCTGGCCTTGACGGAGGACCAGGACGCGCTGGCCGTGCTGCGGGCCTGCGGGGTGGATGTCGCGAAGCTGAAGGCCGAACTGGTTGAATATCTGGATGGCGAGCTGTCGAACCTCGTCACCACCCGCCATGACGACGCCAAGCCCACGGCCGGGTTCCAGCGCGTGCTGCAACGCGCGGCCATCCATGTGCAAAGCTCCGGCCGGGAGGAGGTGACGGGCGCCAATGTCCTGGTGGCGCTGTTCTCCGAACGCGAAAGCCATGCCGTCTATTTCCTGCAGGAGCAGGAGATGACGCGCTTTGACGCCGTCAACTACATCTCCCACGGCATCGCCAAGGCCCCGGGCCGGGCGGAGCCCAAGCGCGTGTCGGGCACCGACGACGATGCCCAGTCGGAGAAGGTGGTGAAGAAGGGGACGGAGGCGCTGGAAGCCTATTGCGTCAACCTGAACAAGAAGGCGGCCAGCGGCAAGATCGACCCGCTGATCGGGCGCGAGCAGGAGGTGGAGCGCACCATCCAGATCCTGTGCCGCCGGTCGAAGAACAACCCGCTTTATGTCGGCGACCCCGGTGTGGGCAAGACCGCCATCGCCGAGGGGCTGGCGCGGCGTATCGTCCAGGGCGAGGTGCCGGAGATCCTGCGCAAGGCCGTGATCTATTCGCTCGACATGGGTTCGCTGCTGGCCGGCACCCGCTATCGCGGTGATTTCGAGGAGCGGTTGAAGGCCGTCGTCTCTGAACTGGAGGCGCTGGAAGGCTCCATCCTGTTCATCGATGAGATCCATACGGTGATCGGCGCCGGCGCCACCAGCGGCGGGGCCATGGATGCGTCCAACCTGCTGAAGCCGGCCTTGGCGTCCGGCGCGCTGCGCTGCATCGGCAGCACCACCTATAAGGAATATCGCTCCTACTTCGAGAAGGACCGGGCGCTGGTCCGCCGCTTCCAGAAGATCGACGTGAACGAACCCTCGATCGAGGATACGATCAAGATCCTGGAGGGCATCAAGGTCTATTACGAGACCCACCACAAGGTTCGCTACACCAAGGATGCCATCCGGTCGGCCGTGGAATTGTCGGCGAAATATATTGGCGACCGCAAGTTGCCCGATAAGGCCATCGACGTCATCGACGAGGTCGGGGCCGCCCAGGCGCTGCTGCCCGAAGCCAAGCGCAAGAAGACCATCACCCAGAAGGATGTGGAGGCGGTGGTCGCCAAGATCGCCCGCATCCCGCCAAAGTCGGTCAGCCGTGACGACCGGGAAGTGCTGATGAATCTGGAACGTGACCTGAAGACCATGGTCTTCGGTCAGAATCAGGCCATCGACGCGCTGGTGTCGGCCATCAAGCTGGCCCGTGCCGGTCTGCGGGAACCGGAAAAGCCCATCGGCAACTACCTGTTCTCCGGCCCCACCGGTGTCGGCAAGACGGAAGTGGCCAAGCAACTGGCCCGTACGCTGGGGATCGAGCTGATCCGATTCGACATGTCGGAATATATGGAACGGCACACGGTCAGCCGCCTGATCGGTGCCCCGCCGGGCTATGTCGGCTTTGACCAGGGCGGCATGCTGACGGACGCCATCGACCAGCATCCGCATTGCGTGCTTTTGCTGGACGAGATCGAGAAGGCGCATCCGGACCTGTACAATATCCTGTTGCAGGTCATGGATCACGGCAAGCTGACCGACCATAACGGCAAGAATGTCGATTTCCGCAATGTCATCCTGATCATGACCACCAATGCCGGTGCCGCCGACATGGCCAAGCCCGCCATCGGCTTCGGCAGCGGCATTCGGTCGGGCGAGGATCAGGACGCCATCAACAAGATGTTCACGCCGGAATTCCGCAACCGCCTGGACGCGATCATCGCCTTCGCCAATCTGGGTCAGGAAGTGGTGACCCGCGTCGTCGACAAGTTCGTCATGGAACTGGAAGCACAGCTGACCGACCGCGGCGTGACCATCGAACTGACCGACGGCGCCCGCGCCTGGCTGGCCAAGAAGGGTTACGACCCCGTCATGGGGGCCCGCCCGCTCGCCCGCACCATCCAGGAATATGTGAAGAAGCCGCTGGCCGAGGAACTGTTGTTCGGCAAGCTGGCCAAGGGTGGGGCCGTCCGCGTTGTCCTGAACAAGGAAGGCGACGGCCTGGACTTCGATTATGCCGAACCCAAGGGCGGCAAGCGGGAAGAAAAGGTCGAGGAACTGGCCTGATCAAATCCCATCCCCGTTGACCCTGTTATGAAACGCCCGGCGAGGAGACCTGCCGGGCGTTTTTCTTGCGTGTTAAAAGGGGGTGGGTTACAACTTTAGCCTCAATTGAACATTGTTCATGAGGTTGGCTATGCGATTGCGATCCCTCATCCCCCCGCTTGGATGCGGTGCTCTGTTCCTTGTCCTGATCCTGGCCCTGCTGCTGCCCATCTCTGCAAAGGCGGGGGAGGCTGAACGGCAGGCCGCCCTGCGTGCGGCTTTGCTGCCCACCGAAGAGACGCAGTTTGCCCAGTTGCTGGAACGGCGGCGTAAGACGTTCATAACCCTGTTCGTCAATAAGAACCCCGGCAAGGAACAGGCGGTGGCCACCCTGTTTGATACGGATTTATCCCCCCGTATCCGTGAACAGTGGGGCACCTGGTTTGAGCGGTATGTCGCCTTCCTGGCATCCCGCCTCAATGACGAGGATGTTGCAGCCTATGTCGCCTTCCGTGGCACGCCGGCGGGCAGGGCCTATGCAGATTTGAATGTCCGGGATGACGTGCAGGAATCGGCACGAAAGGAATTGCGGGGCGAATTGGGCTTGATTGATGCCCTGCGTCTGAAAGCCGCCGTGCAGCGGTTCGAAGAGGTGGCGAAAGAGGCCGGGATGCAACGGCCGGAGGAGAATTGATCATGCGGAAACGGTGCGCCCTATCTCTGCTGCTGTCCGGCATCCTCTGTCTCCCCGTAGCGGCCCCCGCCAAAGCCCCGAAGCCCGAAGCGCTGGCCAAGGCCATGCAACTGGTGCAGGCGGAAAGGGGTTTCAGCCGCTGGGTGCGCTACACTCCCGAAGGCTATGCCGCCTTCTGGGGGCTTGGGTTCCCGGCGGCATTGGACCCGGCCCTTCGGGCACGCCTGGAGACGGCGTCAGCGGAGGTGCAGGCAATCTTCCGGCCGGTGTCCGACCAGGTCGATGCCAAGCTGATGGCCCGCTACATCACAGAGGGCGACATGGAGGCCGTTTTGAGCTTCGCGTCCTCGCCCGCGGGGCAGGCCCGGCGGGCCGCCCTGGAAGCGGCAGAATATCGCGTTGACCTGAGCCGGGCCGGGGCCCTGCGTCTGCAACCTGACATGCGGGAAGCTGTTGCGGCAAAGGCCCGCGCGGTCGGGCTGGTGGTGCCGAAGGAATGGCAGGACGTGCCCGATTAATAGCGATCTCCCTTGACCCTTGACCGATCAAGGGAGATTTCGTGTTCCCTCACACGCCGGGCGCCGCCATCCAGCGGCTTGGCTTGGCTTGGCGAGCGCACGTGCGCCGGGCCGGCGGTCGCCGGCCTCCAATCTGCCAAAGGTCAGGCCTTCGGCAGATTAGTATAAGCATAACAAGGGCTTATGGCCTGTCAGCGCTACACATTGCCCCGAGGAAATTCGATCAGAAATCAAAATAGTCCCATTTCGGTCCCAATTCCGCACCTGCGAACGACTCTCAACGGGTGTTATGCGGAAATGCACCGGAAGTATGCGCCCTATAATGGTCAGTTATACTGACCTATCACCAAAAAACTGCTGGTGAAGGGGCATTTCACGCTTTATATGATCATCACCGGCGGCTTTCTGGAAAGGGCATTACCCGATCAGGTGCCGCCGTTTCCAACGGTGCGGCGGGGCCATCCGCTGCATTACGGCAGAAACGGGGCCTGCCCCCGCGATGATGTAAGGAATGGTTCCATGGCGACGCAGAAGATGCTGGGTTTTGTTCACACCGACCAGCGCATGCCCGACAAGCGCAAGGCCGACCTGCGCCGCCAGGATTTCAATGAAATCTATGCCCGCTTCTCGGATGACGGTGCCAAGGAACAGGCCAATCGCTGCTCCCAGTGCGGCATCCCGTTCTGCCAGGTGCACTGCCCCGTCTCCAACAACATCCCCGACTGGCTGAAGCTGACGGCGGAAGGTCGCCTGGAAGAGGCGTATGAGCTGTCGCAGGCCACGAACAATTTCCCGGAAATCTGTGGCCGCATCTGTCCGCAGGACCGTCTGTGTGAGGGCAACTGCACGATCGAGCAGTCGGCCCACGGCACGGTGACCATCGGGGCGGTGGAAAAATACATCACTGACACGGCCTGGGATAATGGCTGGGTCAAGCCTGCAACCCCGCGTCAGGAACGCGTGCAGTCCGTCGCCATCGTCGGTGCCGGTCCGGCCGGACTGGCCGCGGCCGACCAGCTGCGCAAGAAGGGCTACCAAGTCCATGTCTATGACCGGTATGACCGGGTCGGCGGCCTGTTGATGTACGGCATTCCGGGCTTCAAGCTGGAAAAGGATGTGGTCATCCGCCGCTGGAAGCTGCTGGAAGATGCGGGCGTCGTCTTCCATCTGGGGGTGGAGATCGGCCGTAACACCGACCTGCGTGCGCTGCGCGCCGAACATGACGCCGTGCTGATCGCCACGGGTGTGTACAAGGCGCGCGACCTGGGTGGGCCGGGCGCCGGCCTGGATGGCATCGTCGCCGCGCTGGATTACCTGACGGCCAGCAACCGCAAGAGCTTGGGCGACACCGTCCTGGATTTCGAGACGGGCAAGTTGAACGCCAAGGGCAAGAATGTCGTCGTCATCGGCGGCGGCGATACGGCCATGGACTGCGTGCGCACGGCCATCCGCCAGGGCGCCAAGTCGGTGAAGTGCGTCTATCGTCGCGACCGCAAGAACATGCCGGGTTCCCAGCGCGAAACCGCCAATGCCGAGGAAGAGGGCGTGGAATTCGTCTGGCAGACGGCGCCGGAAGGTTTCACCGGTGACAGTCATGTCACGGGCGTGAAGGCCTACAAGATGCATATGGGCGTGGCCGACGCCACGGGCCGCCAGACGCCGCTGCCCATCGAAGGTTCCAACTTCACCATGGATGCCGATCTGGTGATCAAGGCCCTGGGCTTCGATCCGGAAGAAATCCCCACCCTGTTCGGCGTGCCGGAACTGAAGGTCAGCCGCTGGGGCACGGTGCAGGTGAAGTACGCCACCATGATGACCAACCTGGACGGCGTCTTCGCCGCCGGCGACATCGTGCGCGGCGCCTCCCTGGTCGTGTGGGGCATCAAGGATGGCCGCGACGCCGCCGAGGGCATCCACAAATACATCCAGAACAAGATCGCAACCCAGCCGGTGGCGGTGGCGGCGGAGTAAGGGATGCCGACTGTCGCTTGGATCATGGGCTTTGCCATCGTTTTCTTCTACGATGACCATGGTGAACCTCACTTCCACATCAGAGGCAAAGGCACCAGCGCAAAGATAATGCTAGCGGATTTGTCCGTAGCGGAAGTGAAGGGCGAGTTGAGCACCCGAGAGTTGCGGGAAATTCGGATATGGGCACGACGGAACCTGCCGGCCCTTTATCAGTCATGGACGAATGCTCGCGCACAGCAGCCGATCCCGATGATCAAGGAGTGAGGCCATGTACTGGATTGAAGATGCGACGGCCAATCCTGACTTCACCGTAACAATTCGCTGGAAACACGGCGCGACCTCGACGGTGGATTTCAAAAGGAACATCGAGATGGGTGGTGTCTGCACAGTCATGGGTGATCCGGCCTTTTTCACCACGAAAATGTATGTGGGCGAGGACGGCTATTACCTTGGCTGGCCAGAGGAGATCGACTTCAGCGCCGATAGCCTCTGGTACCGCACCCACCCTGAAGACCTGAAACGCGACTACCCGGAAGCCGCCGCCGAATGACCGTCTGACCGCCCAAGGACCCGACCGCATCATGCTCCGCCTCTATGACAACCTTTCTTCCGGGAACGGCTATAAGTGCCGCTGGCTGCTGACGCAGCTCGACCTGCCGTTCCAGCGGGTGGAGATGGATATCGATGCGGCCGAGACGCGGACGGACGCTTTCCTGGCGCTGAACCCGAACGGGCGTATCCCGTTGCTGCGGCTGGCGCCCGGCGATTTTCTGGCCGAAAGCAATGCCATCCTGCGCTGGCTGGCCGAGGGCACGTCCTTCTGGCCGGACAACCGCCGGGACAAGGCCGCCGTTCTGCAATGGCTGTTCTGGGAACAGTATAGCCACGAGCCGAACATCGCCACCGCCCGCTTCTGGATCACCCACAAGGTGGCCATGGACCCGGAACGCATCCATGCCCTGATTGTGAAGCGCGAGAACGGGCATGCGGCGCTGAAGCTGATGGAACGCCACCTGACGGGCCGTGACTGGTTCGTCGGACAGGGCCCGACCATCGCCGACATCGCCTTGTACGCCTACACCCATGTGGCGGAAGAGGGCGGGTTCGACCTGGCCCCCTATCCCGCCATCCGTGACTGGCTTGACCGGTTCGCCGCGCAAGAAAGCCACATCAAGATCACCGACGCTGTGGGCAGTCCGCTGTCCGTGGCCGATGCTTTCTCCTCTGAACGTCAAGGGGTCTGACCATGACCGACGCCACCCTCTCCGCCGGTGAAATTTTCGCCGCCGAATACACCGCCAACAAGGCCCTGCTGGATACCACTGCCTTTGTGGATACCGAGCAGCATGATGCCTGCGGTGTGGGTTTCGTGGCGGCGATCGACGGCAAACCCCGCCGTGAGGTGGTGGAAAAGGCCGTGGAGGCGTTGCGCGCCCTGTGGCACCGCGGTGCGGTGGACGCCGATGGCAAGACCGGCGACGGTGCTGGCATCCATGTGCAGTTGCCCCAGGCCTTCTTCCGCGAACATGTGGTTCGCACGGGCCATCCGGAGCCCAAGGGCCTGATCGCCGTCGGCCAGGTCTTCCTGCCGCGCACCGACCTGTCGGCCCAGGAGCGCTGCCGCGCCATCGTCGAGACCGAAATCCTGAACTGGGGCTATGCCATCTATGGCTGGCGCCAGGTGCCGGTCGACATCTCCATCATCGGCGAGAAGGCGAACGCTACCCGGCCGGAGATCGAGCAGATCATGATCGGCAACACCAAGGATGTGCCGGAGGAGGAGTTCGAGCGCGATCTCTATATCATCCGCCGGCGTATCGAAAAGGCGGTGGCTGGCGAACAGATCGGCGGCTTCTATATCTGCACGCTGTCCGCCCGTTCGATCATCTATAAGGGCATGTTCCTGGCCGAGCAGTTGACGGCCTTCTATCCCGACCTGTTGGACGAGCGGTTTGAGAGCAATTTCGCCGTCTATCACCAGCGTTATTCGACCAACACCTTCCCGACCTGGCAGTTGGCCCAGCCGTTCCGCACGCTGGCCCATAATGGCGAGATCAACACGCTGCGCGGCAACGTGAACTGGATGAAGGCGCATGAAACCCGCATGGATCATGAGGTGTTCGGTGCCTGGATCGAGGATCTGAAGCCCGTCATCCAGGTCGGCTCGTCCGACAGCGGCGCGCTGGATGCCGTGTTCGAACTGATGACCAAGGCCGGCCGCTCCGCCCCCATGGTCAAGACCATGCTGGTGCCGGAAGCCTGGTCGACCAAGGAGGTCATGCCCCAGGCCCACCGCGACCTCTATTCCTATTCCAACGCGGTGATGGAGCCCTGGGATGGCCCGGCGGCGCTGGCCATCTATGATGGCCGCTGGGTCGTGGGCGGTGTGGATCGCAACGGCCTGCGTCCGCTGCGTTACGTCATCACCGGCGACGGCCTGATCATCGGCGGTTCGGAAACCGGCATGGTCAAGATCAACGAGCAGCAGGTGGTGGAAAAGGGCCGCTTGGGGCCGGGGCAGATGATTGCCGTCGACCTGCAGGAAGGCAAGCTGTTCCACGATCGGGAGATCAAGGACAATCTGGCCGCCCAAAGCCCTTATGGCAGCTGGATCGGCGAGATCACGGTCCTGGACGATCTGGTGAAGAAGGCACCGGTGGAACCGGCGGAACTGTCCAAGGACGAGTTGCGCCGCCGCCAGCTGGCCTATGGCATCACCATGGAGGATCTGGAACTGATCCTGCAGCCCATGGTGGACGATGCCAAGGAAGCGATCGGTTCCATGGGCGATGACAGCCCCATCGCCGTGCTGTCGGACAAGTATCGCGGCCTGCACCATTATTTCCGCCAGAACTTCGCCCAGGTCACCAACCCGCCCATCGACAGCCTGCGCGAAACCCGCGTCATGTCGCTGAAGACGCGGCTGGGCAACCTGGGCAACATCCTGGACGAGGATTCGACCCAGTGCCGCCTGCTGCAGCTGGAAAGCCCCGTGCTGACCAGTGCTGAATTCCGTGCCATGCGCAAGTACATGGGCACGACGGCGGCGGAGATCGACTGCACCTTCACCCCGTCGGCCGGGCCCAACGCCCTGCGTGACGGACTGCGCCGCATCCGTCAGGAGGCGGAGGACGCGGTGCGCGGTGGTGCGACCCATGTCATCCTGACCGACGAGGCCATGGGGCCGGGGCTTGCGCCCATGCCCATGATCCTGGCCACGGGTGCGGTGCATACGCATCTGATCCGCCAGCAGCTGCGCACCTTCACCAGCCTGAATGTGCGGTCGGGCGAATGTCTGGACGTGCATTATTTCGCGGTGCTGATCGGCGTCGGCGCCACCACGGTCAATGCCTATATCGCCCAGGAAGCCATCGCCGACCGCCATCGTCGCGGCCTGTTCGGCACGATGAGCCTGGAGGACTGCCTGAAGCGCTACAAGAAGGCCATCAATGATGGTCTGCTGAAGGTCATGTCCAAGATGGGCATCTCCATCATCAGCTCCTATCGTGGCGGCTTGAATTTCGAGGCCATTGGCCTGTCGCGCTCGCTGGCCGCGGAATATTTCCCCGGTCTGCCGTCCCGCATCTCCGGCCTGGGCCTGCACGGCATCCAGGAAGAGGTCGTGGGTCAGCACAAGATGGCCTATGACGACGAGGTTGTGGCCCTGCCGGTCGGCGGCTTCTACCGCTTCCGCAAGGGCGGTGACCGCCACGCCTGGGAAGGTGGCCTGATCCACCTGATGCAGACGGCGGTGTCCACCGACAGCTATTCCACCTTCAAGAAGTATTCCGAAGCGCTGAACAAGCGCCCGCCCATCAACCTGCGCGACCTGCTGGACTTCAAGCCGGCGGCCAAGAATGTGCCGGTGGACGAGGTGGAAAGCATCACGAGCCTGCGCAAGCGCTTCATCACGCCCGGCATGTCGCTGGGCGCCCTGTCGCCGGAGGCGCACGGCACGCTGAACGTCGCCATGAACCGCATCGGCGCCCGGTCGGTAAGCGGGGAGGGCGGCGAGGACCCGGCGCGCTTCAAGCCCGATGCAAATGGCGACAACTGGAACAGCGCCATCAAGCAGGTGGCCTCTGGCCGCTTCGGGGTGACGGCGGAATATCTGAACCAGTGTCGTGAGATCGAGATCAAGGTGGCCCAGGGCGCCAAGCCGGGTGAAGGCGGGCAGCTGCCCGGTTTCAAGGTCACGGAACTGATCGCCAAGCTGCGCCATTCCACGCCGGGCGTCATGCTGATCAGCCCGCCGCCGCACCATGACATCTATTCGATCGAAGATCTGGCCCAGCTTATCTATGACCTGAAGCAGATCAACCCGACGGCCAAGGTCTGCGTGAAGCTGGTGTCGCGGTCGGGCATCGGCACCATCGCGGCCGGTGTCGCCAAGGCCGGCGCCGACATCATCCTGGTGTCGGGCCATAATGGCGGCACGGGTGCTTCGCCCCAGACCTCCATCAAATATGCCGGCGTACCCTGGGAAATGGGCCTGTCGGAAGTGCAGCAGGTGCTGACGCTGAACCGTCTGCGCCACCGCGTGACGCTGCGTACCGATGGCGGCCTGAAGACCGGCCGTGACATCGTCATCGCCGCCATGCTGGGCGCAGAGGAATTCGGCATCGGCACGGCGGCGCTGGTCGCCATGGGCTGCATCATGGTCCGCCAGTGCCATTCCAACACCTGCCCCGTCGGCGTCTGCGTGCAGGATGAAGACCTGCGCAAGAAGTTCACGGGCACGCCGGAAAAGGTTGTCAACCTGTTCAGCTTCATCGCTGAAGAAGTGCGCGAGATCCTGTCCAGCCTGGGCTTCCGCGAGCTGCGCGAAGTGGTGGGCCGGTCGGACCTGCTGCATCAGGTCAGCCGTGGGGCGGCACACCTGGATGATCTGGACCTGAACCCGCTGCTGGCCGTGGCCGATCCGGGCGAATATGCCCGTTACTGCACGCTGGAAGGCCGCAACGAGGTGCCGCCGACGCTGGATAAGCAGATGATCGAGGATGCCCGCGCCCTGTTCGAGGATGGCGAGAAGACCCAGATGCAGTATCACGCCCAGAACACGCACCGCGCCATCGGCACGGCGCTGTCGGGCATGATCACCCGCAAGTTCGGCATGAAGGGCCTGCAGCCCGGCCACGCCACGGTCCGCCTGCGCGGTTCCGCCGGCCAGTCGCTGGGCGCCTTCGCGGTGCAGGGCCTGAAGCTGGAAGTGTTCGGCGACGCTAACGACTATGTCGGCAAGGGCCTGTCGGGTGGCACCATCGTCGTGCGGCCGCTGACGGCCAGCCCGCTGAAGACCAACGAGAACACGATCATCGGCAATACCGTGCTGTATGGCGCCACGGCGGGCAAGCTGTTCGCCGCCGGCCAGGCCGGTGAACGGTTCGCGGTGCGCAATTCCGGCGCCACCGTCGTGGTCGAAGGCTGCGGTTCCAACGGCTGCGAATATATGACGGGTGGTCTGGCCGTCATCCTGGGCAAGGTCGGCGACAATTTCGGTGCCGGCATGACGGGCGGTATGGCCTATGTCTATGACGAGGAAGGCACCTTCCCGCTGTACGCGAACCCGGAAAGCGTCATCTGGCAGCGGCTGGAAGTCCCGCATTACGAGGAGCAGCTGAAGTCGCTGATCCAGGAGCATATCGACGAGACGGGCAGCCGCTGGGCCGCCCAGCTTCTCAACGATTGGGATCTGGTCCGCGACAAGTTCTGGCAGGTGGTGCCGAAGGAAATGCTGAAGCGCCTGGCCGTACCTGTTACAGCACCGGAACGACTGAGCGCCGAGTAAGGGTAAGTAAGGATAGGGGGCCGAAAGGCCCCCTTTTCTTTTGGGGGCGCGACTCGGGAGGCAAGGATTTCTGCGGGTTGCCGAGTCGCGGGCGGCTCAGGCGATTCGAATCTATCCTTACTTGGAGTCGGGCGGGAGTTGGTAAGGGAAGGGCCCCCAGCATCCTTCCGGCATTGAATAGCAACGCTTGCGAAGCATAATGTCGGTTGTTTGATGGGGGTGGCGAAATGACGACAGACAGGCCGTTTGCAGAAGCGCTTGTAGTGGGGCTTCCCAACATCCTTGAACTTGCTGCCGCCTCTTTCACCAAGATCGATGGCCATGTCTTCATCGACATTTTCAACGATGGCAGCTTGCAAAGCCGTGTCGCTTCTTTTCCATCCCTCGCCGAGGCTCAGCGCTGGGTCAATATCGTTGTATTCCGCGACACTCTGGAACAGATTGTCGGCTGCGACTGGGAATTGGATGACCCGCATATTCGAAGATGCATTGATCTGGTGATCTCGATCTGGTCACGCCATGTCCTTCTTCAATACCCTGACGACCGTCTGTCATTTGCGGTCTGGTCTGAAGAGGACACAGGCGATATCGGCGTTGTGGTCGTTCAGCGTCACGATTAGAGTTTTTCTGGTTTACCTTGAAGCATTCTCTACCGTCACCCCGATGTAGGCCAGAGCTACGGGAAATATCGCTTCAACCTAAACCTGACAGACCCCCAAACGCAAAACCGGCGCCCCGTTTCCAGGACGCCGGTTTCTTAAATCCTGACAAGCTACCCCGCCGTTAGGCGGCGTTGACCTGTTCGGTCTGGGCCAGCAGGGCATAGAGGGCGTCGCCCGTCTCCGCCCCACGCAGCTTGTCACACAGCACGGGATCGCGCAGAGCGCGGGAAACCCGGGCCAGGGCCTTCAGGTGATCGGCGCCGGCCCCTTCCGGGGCCAGCAGCAGGCAGATCAGATCCACCGGCTGTTCGTCGATCGCTTCGAAATCGACCGGCTTTTCCAGCCGGGCGAAGATGGCCATGACACCGGGCAGGCCCGGCAGCTTGCCGTGCGGAATGCCGATGCCGCGCCCCACGCCCGTGGTGCCAAGCCGTTCACGTTCCACCAGCACGTCGAAAATGGCCCGTTCGTGCTGGCCGGTCAGATCGGCCGCCTTCTTGGCCAGTTCCTGAAGGACCTGCTTTTTGGAAGCAGCCTTCAGGTTCGGGAGGATCGCCTCCGGCGTCAAAAGATCATTCATCGCTGCCGAAGGTGTCTGGAATGAAGGGGATACGGAACGCAAGGATAGAGCCATGGGGAACGCATCGCCTTACTGTTTCACGGAACCGGCGGCACCGGCGGGGTCAACCCAGCCGATATTGCCGTCGGCACGGCGGTAGATCATGTTCAAACCGCCATGTGCCCGGTTACGGAACATCAAAGCGGGCAATTCTGCAAGGTCCATCCGCATCACCGCCTCGCTGACGGTCAGCATTTCGATGCTGGTTTCCATCTCGGCGACCACGGTGCCGTGGTGACCGTTCAGTTCGGTCGGAACCTCATCCTCAACCTCGTCGCCTTCCGGCTGGGCTTCCAGGATGTATTTGCGGGCCGACTGCACGGGCAACTGAGCGATGGTCGTCCGCTCATGATGGTCCTTCAGGCGGCGCTTGTAACGGCGCAACCGCTTGGCCACCTTGTCAGCGGCCTCGTCGAAGGCGGGATAGGGCTCCGTCGCTTCGGCGTTGGACTGCAGCAGGATACCGCGGCCGACATGAACCTGAATATCGGCTTTGTACAGATGCGCATCCTTCGAAAGGATGACCGTCGCCTCCATCGGGTTACCGAAATATTTCCCGACCATCGATGCCAGCTGATCCTTCACATGGGTCCGCAGAGCATCGCCCACATCCAGTTGCTTGCCTTTGACGGTGACTTGCATATTTGACCTGTCGTTTCAGGGCGCGTGACCGGGCCTGACGGAACCGTCATCCTGGGGCCGGCATCCAGACCGGGAGTGCCCCAGAACAGGTTTTCCATCAGCGGCCAGCGCAGGGACTACAACCCAAGGGCCTTCTCCCGACGGCGCTGGACTGAAGAGGGGATCTTCATGCCTTCACGATACTTCGCCACCGTGCGGCGTGCAATGTCGATCCCGTCCGCCCGCAGGATTTCGACAATTTTATCGTCCGACAAGGTGTCATCCGGCTTCTCCGCATCGATCAGGGCTTTGATGCGGTAACGCACAGCCTCGGCCGAATGTGCCGCCTGGCCGTCGGCGCCCTGGATGGCGGAGGTGAAGAAATATTTCAGCTCGAACACGCCGCGCGGGCTGGACAGGAACTTGTTCGTGGTCACGCGGCTGACCGTGCTTTCATGCATGCCGATGGCTTCCGCGATGTCGCGCAGGATCAGCGGCTTCATGAATTGCAGCCCGTGCAGGAAGAAGGCGTCCTGCTGGCGCACAATCTCGGTTGCGACCTTCAGGATGGTGTTGGCCCGCTGATGCAGGCTTTTCACCAGCCAGCTCGCCGACTGGAACTGTTCGGCGATATATTCCTTTTCCTGCTTGTTGCGTGCGCCGGCGGTGACCCGGCTGTGATAGCGCTGGTTGACCAGCACGCGCGGCAGGGTCTCGGTGTTCAGTTCCACGATCCAGCCGCCGCCGGGGCTGGCGCGCATCAGGATGTCGGGAACGACGGTCTGCACCGGTTCGAAATCGAAGGACAGCGCCGGCTTTGGGTTCAGCGCCTTGATCTCCGCCACCATGTCCGACATGTCGTCGGCATCGCAGCCGCAGACCTTCAGCAAGGCCTGGAGATTGCGGGCGGCCAGCAGGGGCAGATGGTCCAGCAGGGCCTGCATGCAGGGGTCCAGGCGGTTCTTCTCCCGCAGCTGGATGGCCAGACATTCCGACAGGGTGCGGGCAAAGATGCCGGAAGGATCGAAACGCTGCATGCGCTTCAGCACAGCTTCCACCTGATCCAGCCCGCAGCCCAGCGTGAGCGCCACTTCTTCCAGGTTGCCGGTGAAATACCCCGCCTCGTCCAGATGATCCAGCAGGGCGAAAGCCACCAGCCGGTCCAGCCGGTCGGGCAGATCCATGGTGATCTGTTCTTCCAGATGGTCGCGCAGCTTCGGCCGCTCGGTCAGGGTCGCTTCGAACCCCTCGCCATCATCCTCGAATCCACCGCTCCTGGAAGACCAGTCGCCAAACTGCTCCCCCGATCCCAGACCCGCGCTGTCCATGTCGGCGGCGGAGCTGTTGGTGTAGACATTCTCGTAATCTGTATCCAGCGGGGCGTCGTTCGATGCGCCCATCCGGTCGCTGGTTGCCAGTTCCACCGTGTCGGCGATGCGGCCTTCCGCCTGGGGCGCCACCGCCTCTTCCCGATCCACACCGGTGGTCGGTGCGTCCGCCCAGCCGTCGCCGTCGTCGCGCTCCAGCAGGGGGTTGCGTTCCAGCTCCTGGTCGACATAGTCGGCCAGTTCAAGGTTCGACAGCTGCAGCAGCTTGATCGCCTGCTGCAGCTGCGGCGTCATGACCAGCGACTGTGACTGCCGTATATCGAGCCGTTGCTGGAGCGCCATTCTCTCGAAAAAACCTGTTCTGCCGAAGGGCCGAGGCCCGTTACCCCACCGGAGCCTGCTGCGTCTGGTGGTCATCCGGAAATGCCGACAGCCTTGGGCTGTGTCGGCCGGCATACCCCTGTCGGCAGTTCTCCACGCGCCAAGGTACGGCGCCCGCCGCCTGCCTGCAACAGTTAGGCCAATTGCGGGGTAAAATTATTCCATTGATTTCTGCGGGAAGTCGCGTCCGCGCCTTCTCGCTTGCGTTGGAGGTTGGATTGTATTAGTTGGATTAAACTATGAAAGCCGAACTTCTTATCCTGGGTGTCCTGCATCGCGAGGACATGCATCCCTATGAGATCAAGCGCCGCCTTGAGGCGGCGATGATCGACCGCTGGATCGATATCGATACCGGCACACTCTATTATGCGGTCCGACAATTGGCCAAAGATGGCCATATAAGGCCGGTGTCGGAGGAACGGGTGGCGCGCGGCGGGGCCCGCACCATCTACACCCTGACCGACAGCGGTCGGGCGCGGTTCCAGAGCCTGCTGGTGCAACGCTTCGCGGACAATGACCCGATCCTGCATCCTTTATTCCCGGCCTTGCCGTTCCTGCACCATGTCGACACTGCGGCGGTCATCCCGCTGGTTGAAAAGCGCATCGCCTGTTGCCGTGAGGCGCAGGCGATGCTGTCCGGCATGCTGGCGCGGCTGGACCCGGTGCTGGGCACAGGCAACCGGCTGCTGATGGAACATTCGCGTGACCTGAGCGCATTGGAGGTGGCGTGGCTGGAACGGATGCTGTTGGCCCTGAAGGCAGGGCCACAGGACGCCAAGCTCAGCCGGCTGCCTGCCGATGGTCCCTATTCCCCCTTGCCTGTCGGAAATGAGACATGAGCAAACAAGCCGCATCGGTGGACGCGCGCCGCGCCCTGTTCGCCAATCCCGATTTCCGCTGGCTGCTGACCGGCGGGGTCATCTCCATGCTGGGGGACCAGTTCACGCTGCTGGCCATGCCGTGGCTGGTGCTGAAGCTGACGGGTGACAGCCTGGCCCTTGGCCTGGTACTGGCGATCCTGGGCGTGCCGCGGGCCCTGTTCATCCTGGTCGGTGGGGCGTTGACCGACCGGTATTCGGCCCATCGCGTGCTGATGTTGACCAAATATATCAACACGCTGCTGTTGGGTCTGCTGGGCGCGCTGGTCTGGGCGGATACGCTGCCCTTGTGGCTGATGTATCCGCTGGCCCTGTGCATCGGGCTGGCCAGTGCCTTTTCCATTCCCGCCGGCACCTCCATCCTGCCCACCGTCGTGCCGCCGGCCCAGCTGGCCGCGGCCAACGGGGTGATGATGGGCCTGCGCCAGTTGAGCCTGCTGGCCGGGCCTGCGCTGGCCGGGCTGTTGATCGCGTTGACAGGCGGTGGCGGCGATGGCGCTGCCACGGGGGCGAGGGCCAGCGGCACGGCCGTCGCCTTCCTGCTGGATGCGGCCAGCTTCGCCGTCTCCGCCTGGACCCTGGCCAAGGTCGCGGCCAAGGCCCCGGAGGCAGCGGCAAGGGCTGAGCCGGTGCTGCGCGCCATCGGCAGCGCGCTTGCCCATTTCTGGCGCGATACGCATCTGCGTGCGCTGTGCCTTTATTTCGCCTGCACGGCCCTGTGCGTCTCCGGTCCCGTGCAGGTGGGGCTGCCGGTGCTGGTCGATCAGAATCTGGCCGGCGGCGCCGGAGCGTTGGGCGCGATCATGGCCGCGCATGGGGCGGGCACCCTGGCCGGATTCGCCCTGTCCGCGGCGCGGCCGGGTCTGCGTCTGGGCACGCTGGGGCTGACCATCCTGACCGTGGATGCTTTGGTCGGGCTGCTGTTCCTGCCCACGGCCTATCTGACCGTCACCTGGCAGCTGGCTGTGCTGCTGTTTGCGGTCGGTGGACTGGCGGGGATCGTCCAGGTCCGGGTCTGGACCTGGATGCAGCGCCAGGTTCCCCCATCCATGCTGGGCCGGGCCATGGCCCTGTTCATGTTCATCTTCATGGGCATGGGGCCGCTGTCGGCCGCGGCCACCGGTGCGCTGCTGCGCCATGTCTCGGTCACGCAGATGCTGGTCGGCACAGGCGTCTTTCTTACCAGCGTCGCCGTGATCGGCATCATCCTGACGCCGATCCGGCATGTGCGGGAACAGCCGGCGGTCGACCCGGCCTGATCCCGGTTCAGCGCTGCCGGCGCCAGCGGAACAGCAGGCGTCCCAGCGGGGCCAGCATGGCGCCGGCGGCCAGCACCGACAGCGCCTGGATAGCGATCAGCCAGGGGGCGTCCAGATCATCATGGATCATGCGCTCCCCGAAGATCGCCATGCCGCCGCCCGCGATCAGCAGCAGGGCCATCATCCGCACCGGCGCCACGGGGGCGGCCCGGCGCATGTCGATGGCCAGGAACAGGGCAGAGCCGATGGCGATCAGCGGGAAGCAATAGGGGCAGAACAGGTGCAGCAGCCCCGGCATCTCCTGCGATTCGGCCATCGGCCGGCTGCTTTCCCACAGGGTCAGCAGCCAGAAACCGGCGGCCGGCAGCCAGATCAGCCGTTCCCACACCCGCCGGCCCGGTACAGAGAAGGAGATGGCGGCAAAGCCGGCCAGCAGCGCCGTTGCCACCGCCAGCACCTGTTCGACCAGCCATAGCGGCTGCCCGGCAACGATGGACAGGTCCGGCCGGATGCCGTGCCAGGTGGTGGCCAGCAGCATCAGCCCGATGGACAGGGCCGCCCAGCGGGCCAGCCGGACCAGGGGCGTGGGCAGGCGATGCACTTGCGTGCTCTCGCTGCTCAGCCGCTCGATCAAGATCCCCAGGTCAGCCATTCTCCACATCCTTCCGCAACATTTGGCGCAAGCCCGCGATCCCGCGATGCACCGCCACCTTCAGCGCCCCGATGCTGACGCCGCTGGCATCCGACGCTTCCCGCAGGCTCATGCCCTTTACCTTCAGCATGTCGATGGCCAGCCGCTGTCGTTCGGGCAATTGCGACAGCAGCGGGCCCAGGGCCAGGGCCGGTTCGGGATCGGGCTCCGGCTGGGCGACGCCGGTATCCCGCTCCTCGTCATAGTCCGTCTCCACCGCCCGGCGGCGATAGGTCCGGCGCAGGGCATCGGTCAGCCGGTTGCGGGCGATGGTCGACAGCCAGGGCAGCACGGGCCGCCCCGGCTGGTAGGTCGCCCGCGCCTGGTGCAGGGCCAGCAGCGTGTCCTGCACGAAATCATCCAGATCGGCCGCCCGCGCCAGCTTGCCCCGGCCGATGGCGCGGATGACGGGCACGGCAGCGCGCAGGAAGGCGGCATAGGCCGCACCATCCCCTTCCTGCGCTGCAACCAGCAGCAGGCCCAGTTCCCGCTCGCCCGTGTCACCTACCGGCATGGCGCCCCCGTCGGCCGGGTTATCGTCATTGCTTCGGCTTGTCGGGCCGGGCAACGCCGTTCTGTTCCAGGAACGCCTTGAACTTGGCGGCGTCCAGGAAATAGAGGTCAAGGCACTCATAGAATTTATCCTGGTCCTTGATGCTTTTGCACAGCCTTTCGGCTTCCTCGTTCGCTTCCTGTTTTTGGGCTTTTTCCGACGCGCTCATCGTCTGATTGCCGGAATCCTGGGCGAGTGCCGCCATGGCAGGCGCCGCGCAGAACAGCAGGAACCCAAGGGCAAGGCGTTTCAGGATATTCATGCGTCACCTCGTGGCTGGATCGGGGCGGCTCCGCAGGAAACGGCGGGCCAGGGCGTCGGCCGACAAAGCGCCGGGCCCCAGGATGAAGAGTGCCCCACCAACCAGTATCCAGGGAACCTGTTCTGAAGCGATGGCGATGCCATTTTCGATCCCCTGCGGCGTGCGGCCGATGACCAGGAACAGGGTGGCCGCCATGACGGCCAGCCCCGCCGCCCCGACCCGGCCGAACAGCCCCAGGATCAGCGACAGGCTGAGCGCGATTTCCGCCCCCGTGGTCAGGGGGGCCGCGATCATGGCCGGCAGCAGCGGCACGGGATGCACCTGGGTGAACAGGAACTCCTGCGCATCCCAGGTAAAGACCCGGTGCCAGCCTGCGGTGGCAAAAGGCCAGGCCAGCCAGATCCGACCCGCCAGCAGAACCAGCGCCGCCGGCCCGCGCAGGGTCCAGGGGGCAGCGGTCGTGGGGCCGGGATCGGTCAGGAAGCAGAGCAGGCGCTTGATCATAGGGTCACCGTCGGGGTCGTGGCCGCCAGCAACCCATGGGTGAGCAGCAGCGCCAGCAGGGAAGGGAGCAGGTCAGGGTTTTCCAGCATGGCGGCCGCTTCCAGCAGCGGCGTGCCGTGCTGCAATGCCCGCAGCAATCCGACCGCGTCGGCCGGCAGGATCGTTGCCGCCACCAGCAGGTCCGGACCCCGCCAGATCAGCAGGCCGGACAGCCCGTCCAGAGGCAGCGGCGGGGCGAGGAAGGCGATGTCGGGACGCAAGGTCTGCCATTCCCGCCCCTGATCGACATCCCCATCAACCAGACTGGCCGAGGGCACCAGGGTCATCGGCAGGCCGGCCAGGGCGTCAGGCGGAAGGGCCGACAGCATGGCGGGCGTCAATGCATCCGAATCGGCAGCGAAATAAGCCTGCTGTGTCGCCCAGTCCGCCGCTGCGAACGCCCGCTGGGAGGGGGGCAGTGCCGCGGCGAAGCCTTTGCCATAGGCGGACAGCACCCCCGCCGCCGGCGGATGGCGGCGCAGAAAATCCCGTGCCGCCGCCGCGAATTCCGTCTCCCCCAGCCGTGCCGCCACGGCCGGATAGGCTTGGGCCAGCACCCCGGTCAGGGCGGCGGTGACGGTGGCGGTGTGGATATAAAGCGCCTTGTCCGCCGGCACGCCGCCATCCGCCAGATGCGGCAGGGTGGCGGCATAGCCGTCAGGGGCGCCGTAGCAGGCGGCCATCATGGCCTGTTGCAGGGTCAGCAGCATGTGGCCTCCCGTATCCGGTCGGCCATGGCCGCCTGTTCCAGCAGCAGGGACAGCGGCGGCAGGTTGGTGTCCCATTCCACCAGGGTCGGCCGGGGACCGAACCGGCGGATGGCCTGGTCATAAAGCGACCAGACCGGATCGGGCACGGGGCTGCCATGGTCATCGATCAGCAGCGGCGCGCCGTCGATTTCCACCCGCGTATGCCCGGCCAGATGATATTCGCCGATGGCATCGGCCGGGAATCGGGACAGCATGGCCGCCGCATCGCGTCCCCGGTTATGGGCGCTGACATGCAGGTTATTGATGTCCAGCAGCAGGCCGCAGCCCGTGCGGGCCACCAGGGCCGCCAGAAATTCCCCCTCGTCCATCTGGTCGGCGGTGAAGCGGACATACAGGGAGGGGTTTTCCACCAGCAGGCGCCGTCCCAGCCCATCCTGGGCGCGAGACACGTTGCGGGTGACGATCTCCAGCGTCTGCGCCGTCAAGGGCAGGGGCAGCAGGTCCGGCACATGCGTGCCGGCCAGTCCGCACCAGGCCAGATGGTCGGAGGTCAGGCAGGGTTCGAACCGGTCATAGAGAGTGCGCAGGCGGGACAGATGGTCCCCATCCACCCCGTCGGCCGCGCCCAGGGACAGGGCAACGGAATGGAAGGAGACCGGATAGTCCCGCCGCAGCCGTTCCAGCTGCGCCAGACGGGGACCGCCGGCGCAGAGGTAATTTTCCGAATGCACCTCCAGCCAGCCCACAGGCTGCGGCGCCGCCAGGAAGTCGGCGACATGGGCGTGCCGCAGCCCCACCCCCGCGACGGCAGGGGCAACCAGGGGACGAGGGTGGGGGCTGGCTGGCGGGTGCATCGGAGGCGGGCCTTATACCTGTTCCCGGTGAGGTCGGGTCACCGGGATCTGGTTACTTCTTCATCATGGCCGGGTTGGCGCCTTCGTAGGCCGTCAGGCTGCCCTTGGCGGCTTCGCAGGCTTCCTTGGTCATGGCCTTGAAGTCCTGGCCGCTGTAATCGACCTTGGACTGCGTGGCGCAGGAATGGCCCGCGGCCTTGTTGGCGCAGTCATTCTCACCGGCCTTGGCCACGCCATAGCAATGGACCTTCTCCCCTTCGGCGGCATTGGCGGGGGCGGCGATGGCGGCCAGGGACAGGGCACCGGCAAAAGCAGCGCCAAGGGTCAGGGCGGTGAAGCGGGCGGTCGTGTTCATGGAATGCGTTTCCTTCGATGGCAGGGAAGGGAGCCGTCATCGGCGCCCGTATCCTGTCATTCGACGCAGCCCAGGAAAGGTTACGCGGTCGGTAAGATTTTTTTGTCACCTCGGAAAAATTCTGACCTGCTGGCATGGGCAGTCGGCGCGAAAGTGCCAGCCATTTCCTCCCTTGCAGCCAAACGCAACATAACAGGGGATGTCTCAGAGAATGAGATCTGCGGTCTCCGAGTGAAGGGCAACTCTGCAACATGACGTAACCCACCGAAGGTTGCTCTTTGGGTGGCTGGGAAGCGTGCTCTGAGAATTCTAGTGAAGCTACATCATTGATATAACGAGCATAACAGTTGGGGGTTGTAAGGTCATCGGCCCGAGAGGAGGCCTAATTGGAATTGTATTTGCAGTTCACCCTTTTAAGGCGGCTCGCCTGTCCTTGAGCGTCATGTCATGATCGTACAAGGTGCTGTAGTTTTCGCTGCCGAATTTTGGATCGGAGAGGCGTATGTCTAAAGGTTCGTTTCTCGCCCAAGCTTGGAACAATGGAAAATACCATACCAGTGGCGCTGGCTATGGTTTCAAAATACCCGTTAATGCCCGAGACGCATTCTTCCAAAGAAGATGGGGTACTGTTGCATTGTACCTTCCTGGCCGGCTAGCGCCGGCAATTGCGAATATCGATAAGCCCTCTTTTTGGAATGGCACTTGTCGTGAGTTAATCAGTCAAGACATTGGGATTTGGCTGATAGAAAATGGATTCGCCCCGTGGCCTAAAGGTAGGCCGCCGAGGATGCTGCTTACAATGCGAGCGGAGCGTATCTTTGATGTGCTACCAGCGTAAATTTCAAACGAATACCAAGCTCAAGAAAGCTCGCATTTGGCATCCCCGCTGATTGGAACGGTGGCTGCCTGTGCCGCCGAAGTCATCAAGGTCTGACAAGTCCGAATTTGATGACACTGGCATGAGACACTACCATCAGCCTCGTCATCACATCGTGAAGCGTTCGCCCAGATAGACGCGGCGCACATCCTTGTGGGCCACGATCTCTGACGGCGCGCCTTCCATCAGCACGACGCCGTCATGCAGGATGTAGGCGCGGTCGACGATGTCCAGTGTCTCGCGCACATTATGGTCGGTGATCAGCACGCCGATGCCGCGTTCGCGCAGATGGGCGACCAGTTCGCGGATTTCATTCACGGCGATCGGATCGACACCGGCGAACGGTTCGTCCAGCAGGATGAAATGCGGCTGGCTGGCCAGGGCGCGGGCGATTTCGGCGCGGCGACGCTCACCACCCGACAGCGCGATGGCCGGGGTGCGGCGCAGATGGCTGATGGAGAATTCGGCCAGCAGTTCATCCAGCCGCTGTTCACGCACATCGCGGTCGGGCTCCACCACCTCCAGCACGGCGCGGATGTTGTTTTCCACCGACAGGCCGCGGAAGATGCTGGCTTCCTGCGGCAGATAGCCGATGCCCAGCCGGGCGCGGCGGTACATGGGCAGGTTGGTGACATCCACACCGTCCAGCGTGATCGTGCCATGGTCAGGCAGGATCAGGCCGGTGATCATATAAAAGCAGGTGGTCTTGCCCGCCCCGTTGGGACCCAGCAGGCCCACGGCCTCGCCCCGGTTCACCGACAGGCTGATATCGCGCAGTACGGGGCGGCCCTTGTAGGACTTGCCCAGGCGGGAGGCCACGAGGCCCGAATTCTCCGCCACCAGGCGGGGACCGCTGGTCGGGGCACCCGTGGGGGCGCTGTCCTTGGTCGGCTTCGTCATGGCTTGCTCCCCTGCGGGTTGGCGGGTGGCTTGGGCTGCTGCGGCACGCCGCCTTCGCCCTTTTCGTTGGGAATGAACAGGCCGCGCACGCGGTTGTCGCCGCCGTTGGTGGTCGACGGCTTGGCCGGGGCGGCGGGTGCGGGCGATCCCGGCACGCGCGACAGGATGCGGCTTACACCGGATTTCAGATCGACCTCCGCCGCGGGGCCGTTCAGCTGGTTCTGGCCACGGGTGACGCGGACATTGCCGGTCAGCAGGGCCAGTTCACTGTCCAGATCATAGGTGCCCTTGTCACCGCGGGCCGTTTCCGATTGGGTGGTGATGACGACGCCGCCTTCGGCGTCGACCCGGCTCAGCCCCAGCTTGTCCTGGGCATCGCGGGCCAGCAGGGCCACCAGCTTGTCGGCGCGGACCCGATCCTTGGGCCTTGCTGCCAGCGCATCACCGCGCGCCACGGCCAGCTCCTGATCGCGCCAATATTCCAGACTGTCACGCGCCGTCACCGTTTCTTCCGGCGTGGTCAGGCGCAGCCCTTCGCCCGTCAGCACGGCGACCGACCGGTCCAGGTCATAGATGGCGCGGGAACCATGGGCCGTGCGCTCGCCATTTTTCAGTTGCACATTGCCTTCGGCCAGCAGGCGGTAGACCTCGTTCCCGCCCGTCGCGGTCTTGCGGAAATAGGCGGCCAGCGTGTCGGCTGTCAGCACCATGTCGCCCTGTGTGGCGGTGGCGCCGCCGCGCGCGATGGCGACCTGCAACTTGTCATGATATTCAAAGCCGGCAGGGGCATCGACATCAATGGGCTTCGACCCGCCAATTTCCAGCGAGGGGGTGGCCGCGGGCGCGTCCTGTGGGGTCGGTGCCTGTTGGGCCAGACCGGTGCCGGCGGCCAGCGACAGGCCCAGCGCCACAGGCGCCAGCCAGTGCCCCCAACCGTTGCGTCGCATCTTGGTACCCCTCATGGCGCCGTTTCCCCCGGCTTGTCATTGTCACCGGCCTTGGCTCCGGCCCCGAAGGCCCGCAGCCGCGCATGGCCCGTGAAGACCAGCACGTCGCCGTCATTCAGCACGCGGAAGCCACCGGCCTCCACCATGCCCATCGGCCCCTGACCTTCCACGGGGCGGTTGCCCCAGGCCAGGTTCCGCTTCACATCCAATGTTGCTTCTTCGGTCCGCAACTCATAGCCCGAGCCGTGGAAGAAGGACACGGTACCCATCAGCGCCAGGACCTGGCTGTCCTGGTCGTAGCGACCCCGTTGTGCCGTCATGGACAGCCACGCGCCGCGCTTCAGGGTGATATCGGCCTGTGGCGCTGTCAAATCCACGATGGAGCCGCCGCCGCCCTGTTGTGCCACCCGGTTGGCCTTGATCTCGAACGGCTGATCGCTGGTATCCGTGCCCAGATAGCGGGCCTGGGTCAGTTCCAGGTCGCCCTGGGCCGGGCCGGGGCGCGTCTTGTCCGACGATCCACCGAACAGCGGCCAGACGAAAACAGTCACCAGCACCAGACCCGCGACGGCTGGCAGCGCAATGCGCGCCGCCCGCACCACCCGCGTATGGGCGTAGGGGTCGTGCCCGCCGCCCGCCGCAAGGCGTGCCGGTATCGGCCGGTTGGTCGACGGGGACGGGTTGACTGACATCGCGGCGGGGCCGTCTTTCGGTGCGAAGATATTGCTGGTGCGGAGGATTGGCTGGTTAAGGCGGCAATTCTGTGACGGGTCGCACAGATTGCCGGCCCTCATGCCCGCCATGCGGCATTAATGGGCGAAGATGTCGGGTTCTTCCCAGCCCAGCAGGTCCAGCTTGCCCCGCGCCGGCAGGAAGGCGAAGCAGGCTTCGGCCAGTTCGCGCCGGCCTTCGCGTTCCAGCAGCGCATCCAGCTTTTCCTTGATCTGGTGCAGGTACAGCACGTCGGACGCTGCGTATTTCAGCTGCTCCTCGTTCAGTTCGGCCGCACCCCAGTCGCTGGACTGCTGCTGCTTGGACAGCTCGATCCCCGTCAACTCCTTGCACAGATCCTTCAACCCGTGCCGGTCGGTGGAGGTGCGGACCAGCTTGGACGTGATCTTGGTGCAGTAGATGGGCGCGCAGGTGATGCCCAGCGCCTTGTACAGCACGGCCACGTCGAAGCGGGCGAAGTGGAACAGCTTCAGCACCGCCGGATCTTCCATCAGGCGCTTCAGGTTGGGGGCCAGCGTCTGGCCCTTGCGGATCTGCACCAGATGGGCATTGCCGTCACCGGCGGACAGCTGCACCAGGCACAGCCGGTCACGGTGCGGATTCAGGCCCATCGTCTCCGTATCGACAGCCACCACGGGACCCAGGTCAAGACCGTCGGGCAGGTCACCATCGTAAAGGGAGATCGTCATGGGCAGGGTCCTTGGGCAATGAATATCCTTCGGCGGTCCGGTCATCCGGGCCACCGCATCCTTTCCTTATCGGTTGCCGGCCGCTGTACCGCAAGGGGCGATGCCGCAAGGGTCCGATGCCGGGGAAGGGGGCCGGGAAGGCCGGGCCCAGAAACGCTTAAGGCCGCCGGTATGAACCGGCGGCCTTAAGAGCGTTACTTGCGGATGGTGCCCAGAAGAAGACTCGA